>JBNMGX010000148.1:0-5499 GCA_050872465.1 Hallerella sp. | reverse complement strand
TTTTCGAAGAGCGATTCGATCTGGTCCTTGAAGCCAAGCCCGATGGCGGCTGTCGGAATCGACGCGAGGACGATGTAGCCCGCTTCCTTGAGCTGCGTCTTGTCGCGGAGCGCGCAGCCCTTGACGATATTCCAGATTTTTTTCCGGAAGATGACGAAAATGGAGAGGAGCGTCCCCGCGTGGAGCATGATGTCGAAGAACATGCCCGCGTCCTTTAGACCGAGCAGGGATTTTCCGAGGACGAGATGGCCGGAGCTTGATACGGGGAGAAATTCGGCGAGGCCCTGGAGAAGGCCCAAAAGGATGGATTCGATCATGATTTCTAAAATTACAAAAATGCACGGGACGCGTCTTTGAATTTATATTTCTGTCGGAGTTGTTCCCTTGCAAGGAGAAGCTATGCCGCAGTATCATGATGTCCGTTCCCCGTTTGCCCGGATTCTCGACAAGTATCGCGAGGAATCGCTCTCGGAACGCGACAAGGGAAACAAGTTCGAACTGCTGATGCTCCGCTATCTGAAGACCGATCCGGTCTATGCTTCGACGCTTGCAAACGTTTGGCTGTGGAACGACTTCTTTGCGAAAGGTGAATTCGGCGGAAAGGACGTGGGGATTGACCTCGTCGCGGAAACTTTCGGGGGAAACTTCTGGGCTATCCAGTGCAAGTGCTACCGGGCGGATGCGAAAATCGACAAGCCCGCGGTCGATACGTTCCTTTCCACTTCGGGCAAGACGTTCCGGGACAGGGAAGGGAAAAAGGTTCGCTTCGCCTACCGCCTGTGGCTCGATACGACGGAGGGCGGATTCAACCGCGAAGCGTTGCATTCCCTCGAAAACCAGGACCCGGAATTTCACCGCGTCGGGCTTCTCGAACTCGAAAGCGCGAGCGTCGATTGGGAAAAGCTAGACAAGGGTTCTAGCGGGGAAAACGCACAGCCGAAAAAGAAGTCTCCGCGCGACCACCAGAGAGAAGCGATTGAAAAGGTCCACGCGTATTTTTCGGACGCCTCCCACAGCCGCGGAAAGCTCATCATGGCCTGCGGAACGGGCAAGACTTACACGTCGCTCTGCATCGCGGAAAACGAGACGAAAACCAAGGGAACGGTTCTGTTTCTTGTGCCGTCCATCGCGCTTTTGGGCCAGACGCTTCGGGAATGGACCGCGGACGCCTGTAAGCCGATAAGGCCCATCTGCATCTGTTCGGATTCCGGCGTTTCGAAGTCCGCCCGGAAGGGCGACGATGACGGCGACGGCTACAGCGTCACGGAACTTGCCCTGCCCGCTTCGACGGATGTTCAAACGGTCGTGAAGCAGCTCGAACTTGCGCGCTCCCGAAAGGACGAGGGGATGACGGTTGTCTTTTGCACTTACCAGTCCATCGACGTGGTTTCCCGTGCGCAGAAAAAGCTCGAAAATTTTGTCTTCGATTTGATCGTCTGCGACGAGGCGCACCGCACGACGGGCGCGACGCTTGCGGGAAAGGACGAATCGAATTTCGTAAAGGTTCACGACGACGGTTTTATCCGGGCGAAAAAGCGCCTCTACATGACAGCGACGCCGCGCCTTTACAGCGAAGCGAGCAAGAAGAAGGCGGAAGAGAACAGTGTCGAAATCTGCTCCATGGACGACGGTTCCAAATACGGCGAGGAAATGTACCGCATCGGTTTCGGCGAGGCGGTGGAAAGGCAGCTCCTCTCCGACTACAAGGTGCTCGTGCTTACGATCGATCCGATGGCGATGAACGAAAGCTTGCAGCGTTCCCTTGCGACGGATAGCGGCGAAATGCTCTCGGACGACGAAGCGAAACTCATCGGGTGCTTTAACGCGCTGTCGAAGATAACCCTTGTCGATGACCACCAGCTGAAGGAAACGGACCCGAGCCCGATGAAGCGTGCCGTCGCCTTTTCGCAGAACATCAAGGTGTCGAAGGAAATCGTCGATCTTATCAACGAGCTGAAAAGTTCGTATTACGATTCCTTAAAGCCCGAAGTGCAGAAGGAATCCGTCCGGGTGTCCGCGATGCATATCGACGGAAGCATGGGAGCGTCCGAGCGGGACCGGCGGCTCGCTTGGCTGAAAGGCGAAATCGAGGACGGCGACTGCCGCATCGTGAGCAATGTCCGCTGCCTCTCCGAAGGCGTGGATGTTCCGAGTCTCGACGCGGTGCTGTTCCTTTCGGCGCGGGACTCCGAAGTCGATGTGGTGCAGAGCGTCGGGCGCGTGATGCGCGCCTCTCCCGGCAAAAAGTACGGCTACATCATCATCCCGGTGCTGGTCCCTTCGGGCGAAAAGGCGGAAGAAGCTCTCGACAACAACGAACGTTTCAAGGTCGTCTGGAAAATCCTGAACGCGCTCCGGGCGCACGACGACCGCTTCAACGCGATGGTGAACAAAATCCAGTTCGGGAAGCTCGAACGCGGAAAGAGCCTGACCGGCGGGCGCATCGGCGTTTCGAGCGGGCTTCCGGCAGTCGGTATCGAGACGATCGATCCGGGCGCAGGCGAAAAGGCCCGAAAGCTCGAGGAGCAGATGGAGCTGAAATTCCAGGAACTCCAGGGGGCGATTTACGCGAAGATGGTGGAGAAGGTCGGGAGCCGCCGCTACTGGGAAGACTGGGCGAAGGATGTCGCCGACATAGCGCACCGCCACGAGGACCGCATCCGGGAGCTTTTAAGGACCGATGCCCGGTCGAAAAAGGAATTCGAACGGTTCCTTTCGGCGCTAAGGAAGAACCTGAACCCGGGCGTAAACGAGGAATCCGCAATCGAGATGCTCTCGCAGCACCTGATCACGCGGCCCGTTTTCGAAGCCCTCTTTGACGGCTACGACTTTGCCGAAAAGAATCCCGTGTCGCGGGCACTGCAGCGCGTGATGGACGCGGTCGAAAGCACCACCGGGGACGTGGACAAGCGGAGCCTCGAAAACTTTTACAAGAGCGTGAAACTGCGCGCCGAGGGCATCGAAAGCGCGGAGGGAAAGCAGAAAATCATCATCGAGCTTTACGACAAGTTCTTTAAAAGCGCGCTGCCGAAAACGGTCGAAAAGTTGGGCATCGTTTACACGCCCGTGGAATGCGTGGACTTTATCATCCACAGCGTGAACGACGTTTTGTGGCAGGAATTCGGGCGAAGGCTCGGCGACGAGAACGTGAACGTCATCGACCCGTTCGCCGGGACGGGAACGTTCATGACGCGGCTCATCCAGAGCGGGCTTATCGCCAAAAAGGATCTCCCGCGCAAGTTCAAATACGAACTCAAAACGAACGAAATCGTTCTGCTCGCGTATTACATTGCGAGCGTGAACATCGAAAACGCCTACCACGACGCGATGGGAAGTTCCGAATACACGCCTTTCGAGGGCATTTGCCTGACGGACAGCTTTCAGCTCGGCGAAAGGGCGGAACAGGGGGACTTTGGCGAGGACGTTTTCCCGGTGAACGGACCGCGCGCCCGCGCCCAAAAACGCGTGCCGATTCAGGTGGTGATAGGGAACCCGCCGTATTCCGTGGGGCAAAAAAGCGCGAACGACAACGCGCAAAACCAGAAATACCCGGATTTGGACAAGCGCGTCGAAGATTTTTATGTGGCGACAAGCGAAGCGAACCTGAACAAGGCGGCGTACGATTCCTACATCAAGGCGTTTCGCTGGGCGACCGACCGGCTCGACAAGAAGAACGGCGGCGTGATAGGATTCATTACGAACGGCAGCTGGCTGGATAGCAACGGGCTTGACGGATTCCGCAAGTGCCTCGAAAGGGAATTCTGCAAAATTTACGTGTTCAATTTAAGGGGGAATCAGCGCACGAGCGGGGAACTTTCCAAAAAGGAAGGCGGAAAAATTTTCGGCAGCGGATCGAGAACCCCCGTCGCCATCACCATTCTCGTCAAAAAGCCCGCGGTGGGTGAGCCAGTCGGGGTGGGTGAGCCTGTCGAACCCAAGGCCCTTATCAAATACCGCGACATCGGCGACTACCTCTCCCGCGAACAAAAGCTCGAAAAAATCCGCGCCGCTGAAAGCGTGACGCATTTGGACATGACCGTTTTGCACCCGAACGCGCACGGCGATTGGATAAACCAGCGGAACGAGGCGTTTGGAAAGTGGACGGCGATCGAACCCGAACGGAAATTCGACGCGGCGAGCAAAAGTTGGTTTGTCACATTTGCTCTCGGAGTTTCGACAAATCGCGATGCTTGGGTCTATGGATTTTCAAAAGAAAGAGTCTCCGAAAATATGAAGGGGATGATTGAATTTTATAACGAACAACTTAATGCTGTAAAATACTCTCAAGATTCGACAAAAATTAGTTGGACGGTCAATTTGAAAAAAGATGCCGAGAAAAAAATAGAGCGTTCTTTTGAAATAAATTCATTTGTTGAAGGTTGTTATAGACCGTATTGCAAACAGAATCTTTATTATGACAAACCTTTTATTGAACGTCCGGGTCTTTGGTCTCAATTGTTCCCGACGCGGAATCATGAAAATATGGTTATTTGTTTGCAATCGATAGGCTGCAAAACTGAATTTTCTCCGTTGATGACGAATAAGATTCCAAATTTGCATTTTGATGGCGACGCCCAATGTTTCCCGCTTTACTATTACGAAGCGCTCGACGCTTCCGACATGTTCGCGTCCAAGGAAAAATATGTCCGCAAGTGCGCCGTGAGCGATTTCATTTTGAACAAGGCCCGAGCGCAATACAAGAATCCGGAAATCGGCAAGGAGGACATTTTTTACTACGTGTACGGTTTTCTGCATTCCGCGGAATACCGCCGGGCGTTCTCCGCCGACCTCAAAAAAATGCTCCCGAGGATTCCGCTCGTCGATTCCGCCGAAGACTTTTGGGCGTTCAGCGAAGCGGGGCGAAAGCTCGCCCGTCTGCACGTCGGTTACGAATCCGCGAAGCCTTACGAGGCTCTCGTCGTGAGCGGCAAATCCGAAGCGGACCTTCCCATGTTCCAAATGGCCGCCGAAAGCGGCGCCCCTTACAGCGAATCCCCCGAAACGCTTTACCGCGTTGCCCAAATGCGCTTTGCGAAAAAGCGGGTCAATGCAGCCGGCGGCAAAATGAAAACCGAAGACGACAAGACCCGCATCGTTTACAACGAAAATCTCACGATTGCGAACATCCCGCCCAAAGCCTACGAATACGTGGTGAACGGCAAATCCGCCATCGAATGGATAATGGAACGCTACGCCGTCACAAGGGACAAGGCGAGCGGCATCGTGAACGATCCGAACGACTGGGCCGCGGAACACGGCGACCCCGCCTATATCTTCAACCTGGTCCTTCGCCTCATCACCGTGAGCCTCGAAACCGTGAAGATTGTGAAATCGCTCCCCAGGCTGGAATTTTAAAGGCTTAGACCCGGTAACTGTCATTATCGGGCTTGACCCGATAATCCCAATCACAGGGATTCCCCGGTCAAGCCGGGGAATGACGGTATAAAAAAGCATGGGAATGACAACGGACGGAAAATCGTTCGTTCAACATGTCATTGT
>JBNMGX010000147.1:0-5590 GCA_050872465.1 Hallerella sp. | reverse complement strand
GCTTAATTACGTTCGTTCGTTCGTTCGTTCGTTCGTTCGTTCGTTCGCAAAAATCGTGCCAAGCGGCTTGAAGCTCAACAGCAAATCACGGTAATATTCGTATTGTTTTTTGCGCGCGTCGATTTCCGCCGGAAGCCCGATTTGAAGGTCGGAGCAGATTGCGTCAAAATTGTCCAGGACGTTGACGATTCGTTCTTGGATTTCGAGAGGTGGAACCGGAACTTTGATTTCTTTAATTGCAGGAACACTTGAATGTACGACTTTACTCTTAACTTTGCCCTTGCCTTTTTGTTTGACAGCATCTGTCGTGGATAATGCATAGGCAAGATACTTGGGGTTTTGATCGTGTTTCAGTACAACGATGTCTCCTCCTGCCAAGCATTTTTCTTTACCAAGATAAACGGTGCTTTTCGCAATATCTTCAATATTTTCGCCTGTAATCGCAAACAGGATATCCCCGTATTCAAAATACTTGGGCGAATCCACATTTTCCAATGATGTATGCGAAACACATTTATCAAAATGTACCCCATAGGTAGTGTAGATTTCGCCATAGCGCACACAAGGTACTCCGCGCTCCGTCACTTGGTCTCTCGTTATTCCCGAGCCACGATAAATGTCCGTCGCAATCTCTCCCAGAGTTTTCCATTCCGGAGTTAGGGGGGGGCTAACTTTTTCAAAAGACAGGAGCCGGTCTCGGTAAAATTCGTACTGCCGCTTTCTCGCTGTGAGTTCCGCTGTGAGTTCCGCTGTGAGTTCCGTGAAATTGTCAAGAATACGCACGATTTCTTCCTGAACAGGAAGAGGAGGGATGGGGATTGAAATTTGCTCTATAGCCGTTCTCGAAAGTCTTGGAATACTCGCCTTGCGAACCCTTGATTTAATCTGCGATTGAAGCTTTAAAAGTGCATGATAAAGGTATCTGCTAAATATATCCTCACTGCAAACCATTGGATAGCAATCATCAGCTGCCCAAAATTTAACAGCGCAAAAACCAATTTCACCGGCAGCTCCTGCGCCAATAATAAAAGTTGTATTTTCTGGATAGTTATAGTCAGTATGATAGCCCAAAGGGGTCATACTATTCTGAAAAACAGGATATCCAGACTCGGAAGAAAGTTGGTCGCGAACCAACCTCTTGCCACGTTCAATCGAAACTACCTTCCCAAGCTTCCTATATTCAACCCCGTTCGGGCAAAGCTTCCTTATCAAGTCGTCAATCCGGCTCATCTTCATCCCCCACTTCGGTCTGGGTCTTTTCCATGGCATCCTTCTCGGCCTTGATATCGGTCAGCAGTTTGCCGTTATAGCAGAAATACGCAGGGCCTTGGCAAGTATGCCAAACATTTCCCGTCCGTTCGCTCATCAGTTTCTTTCCCAACTTGGTCAAGGAATACCGATGGCCTTGATAATCGACATCGGAATCGGATCGTACCGTAAGAGTGACAGAACCGTCATACTTAAACGTCAGCACACTGCCAACAGGAATTCCGCAATACGCAAAGTCAAATCGAGAACTTGATGTTTTCTTGAACGATGTTGGTTCCTCCGACGAATCGGCGTCTTCCATCATTTCTTCGCTAGTCCATTTGTCATTTTTTTCCAAGCAATCCGTCGTCCCGCTGATGCTCGCCAAATTTCCCAAGATAGACCAGGCCTTTTCCGGACTCATTTCAAAAAATTCTCGCTTACGAATACGCCCCTTTACCGATTCGGAAACACGGATTTTATCGTCAAGGATTTCAATCAAAGAATGCAACGCCTTGTCAGCGGACGCTTCTTCCGTTGCATAAGTTCCATACAATCTGAAAGTCTTGGGCGTCCAAGTCGAGCGATTTGCATCCTCAAGCCTTTTCTGGACATCTTCCGAATACCCAATCTTGACGTACTGCTTGAAAGACGGATTCGTAAAGATGTAGATGTAACCTTTTGCCATTTTTAGAACCTCTTAATTTATTAAGTAGGACAACACATTTTCTATTTGTTCATTCTAATCGATAACCTAGGTAAAACAATCAACACTCTCAATCTAATCATTTGCCACTTCCATACATTTTATTGTAATGTTCTTCATATCCAGCCACTGTAAATAACGCTTTAAAGGCGTCCTTCATATCCGCATAATTCAATTCCTTAAAATCATATATATTTTGACCTATGGAATGGGATTCTCTATTTAGATATCGATAAAGACTTTGAAATTTATTGTTGTTTAGTTCTTCCCTTCCAAAGAAATTGTTTAAATCCATTTTCTCTACAAAACTGAAAAAATACTCAACAATATTTCGCATACAATTTGCAATCAACGCAACAGGCTGTCTTTCGTCTTTAATGATTGACCAATATGCCTGATAGTCATTCTGAATTTCTTCATAACCCATATCTTTGAAATCACTACCATCTTCATTTTTCTGAAGCCTAAAAAGTTTCTGTTCCTCTTTACGGCGTTTATGATTGATATCGGTTAATTCATAGAAAAAATAAAGGCTATGAGTCAAAACGAAAATTTGTTCATAAGGATATATTTTTTTATCATTCTTTTCAGCAGGGACAAAGAAAGTGTTTTTAATAAGCCGCCCGATATTATATACATAGATATTCGACAAACTTGACATAGGGTCATCGATTACAATAATTTTCTTCTTTTCTATTTCCGACGAAGACTTTTTTCCTTTACAAAGCTCGATAAAGTACAGAAAACTGATAATCATTTTTTCGCCTTCACTCAATGTCACAAATATATTTTCGGAATCATGATCACGTTTAATTTTGTAAAAAGACTCCTTATCTTTTATAATTTCAAACCCAGTAACCCCAATATCAAGCAGAGTTGCATTTATCCGATTAATAGCCTCGTCAATATTTACTGTTTGCTCTTGCAGTTGCGTTATCAATTTTGTTTGTTTCTGTATATTCGCATCAGCTGAATTTATTTGAGTCGTCAACGCCTCAATATTTTTTGCAATACGTTGCATTTCTTTATTGTAATTGGACAATTCAGAATCGTATTGCCAGCGCATTATTTGCCAAAATAGATCTTTGATGCTTTGCTTGGTCTCCTTGATTCGGTTAAAACTATCATTATGTTCCTGTATTTCCTTATTAATCGTCTGTACGACTGAATTTAATTCCGCAAGAAACTTTGAAGAAGCCTCTAATTTTACAACAATGCTTGGTGTTTTAATCTTATTTTCAATTTTCTTCCTATTTTGTTTCAGTACATTTATGAGTTTTGAATACAGTAATTCGAAATCCTTTTTATGCGACTCAAATTTAGGATTACTTTCATACTTTGTTTTATTTATCAGAGACTGGATTATGTCAGTGTAGGACGCTAAAAGTCTTTTGAGATGTTCTAAATCATTTTCATAAGATTTGTCAAAATAACGCCTAATACTATCAACCAAATGAGCGGTTATAGTTTTTTGTTGGCAGAAAGGACAAGTTGCATTTACATTTTTGACTTCGGGCAAATATTTTAATCCATCTTTTACCCAATCGGAATTTTTAAGTTCCGTGATTAAAGCTGAGACCGAACTGTTTGTATTACCAACAATTTCTTTTGAAAAAATCTTGTCGCTTTCAATACTTTCAGCATTAAGAGAAATTTCATCTAAAAGATTATATTCTTTAGCATTTTCACCAGACACAGACTGAAGTTTTCTTTTTAGAGAATCAATTGTTTCTGTTGGTTCAGCATGTGATTTTTGAATTTTTAAAAGATAATCAAACAAAGCAGTCTTTTTTCCATTTAGACCATCTAGGCAATATTTAAGAACACCATCTCCACCTCCATATTTTGTTTTTATTTCCCAAACTTTGTTAACAAGCTCTCCTCTCTTTTTATCTCTATCGCTTTCTTTTGCTTGTTTTTCATCCTGTTTTTTTGAAATAATTGCATTTTCTTTTTCTAAACAGCTTCTCGTTTGCGCAATCTGGTCTTCAATATCCTTGTTTTCCTTAGACAAGGTAAAAATTCCTTTTTGTTGAGCAGACTCATAAAAGTTTTCTTGAACAAAATTCGTATTATAGACAATTATTTCTTCTTGATCTTCATCAAAACCTTCGATTGAACAGTCATTATATTTTTCATCTCGTCGATTTTTTAAATAGTTAGAAAACGTACTTTTTCCGCAACCATTAAGACCATAGATGAGATTCACATATTTATCGGTTTTCAGTGAAGTTATATGCTTATAGCTAGCTATATTGTTCAACGTTATCTTCGAAATCATACGTTCTTCCCTTTAGTATTTCTCACCTCAGAAATCCATTTTCCTTCTTCAATATAATCATTAAAAGCTTCTGCAAACTTGTGCAAGAAACCTAAAATTTTAACCACCTTATTCTTATTGGCCTCATCTTTATTTGATGTTTCTGTTTTTTGAAGATGAACAACTTGACCTCTAATTTTTAAATATTCATCCAACTGATTACAAATATCACCGGTATTTCGCCCATCAAAATAAATTTCACTTAAACAATTATCAATTCCAAACCAAGATTTGTATAGTTCAATTATATTTTTACTCGTTGGATTATGGAACCGTTCTAATTGTTTTCTTTTTTTCTCATCGGAACAATCAACGATTTGCTTGCTATTGACCTCCTTTACCAAATTTTCAAAAAAGGTTTCAAATGCTGTAAATGCCATAACAACACATGCTCTTTTCAGTATATCAACATTTGGCACCTCACTAGGAAAAAGCTCTTTCATTTTATCACCATTCTGATTAATAATATCATAAATGGCTAAAATATTTTCGGTATCCTTGAGACCTTTATTAAAAGTATCCAAAGCTTTCGTCAACGCAAAAATCCCTTCATATTCCAGAGTCCATCTTTCCGGCTATTCATGCACGACATTTTTCATTTCTCCAAGTCAGCAACAATCCTGACGATTTCCTTCTTGCTGAACTATTTCCATTTTGGAAATAGTTGAATCGTGCATCAATTCTCCCTCATCATAAATATTGGACAAGTGCTTGGATATGGCCGGAACATCCACGTCAAAGAGCTTTGCCATTGATTTTTGTGTCAACCAAATGGTTTCATCACGGATGACGGCATTTACCGAAACATCCTCATCGGCAGACTGGTACATTAAGAATTGAAATTCTCTACTCATGCATCCACCTCGATTTCTGCGATGATCTTATCAATTTCATCACGGAGCTCCTGCTCATGGGCAACAATTTCCTTGATTTCCGCATTCAGCTTCACAATGTCCACCTTTTCACGGGTATCCTTCTGCTCCACATAGGTGGAAACGGACAGGTTGTAATCCTGTTCGGCTATTTCGTCGCAATCCACCAGACGGGCTTCGTATTTCTTCGACTTCCGGCTTGTCAGGGTTTCCATGATGCCTGCGATGTTTTTATCGGTCAGCTTGTTGGAATTGGTCACCTTGATACATTCCTTGCTCGCATCCACAAACATCACCTTATTGTCCACCTTGGACTTTTTTAGAACCATGATGCAGGTGGCGATGCTCGTTCCAAAGAACAAATTATCCGGCAACTGGATAATCGCATCCACAAAGTTGTTTGCGACAAGGTACTCGCGAATCTTCCGCTCCGCACCTCCGCGG
>JBNMGX010000146.1:0-5639 GCA_050872465.1 Hallerella sp. | reverse complement strand
GTCATATCCATAATCACGGGGATTAAAGTCAAATAGTCCATTCTTCTTGACCGGATGACGAACAGTCTTTTTCGGCTCGCCCCAAGGTTCGCCAGCACTACGCTGATATACCTTACAGGCTTTGTCATCATCCTCTGCTTTAGTAACATCGCACTCCCAAGCAATCTCAGTAACGAAGTTGAAGTTCATGCGAATTTGACGCAACCTGTGCGGCATCAGGTCATCAACGACAAAAGAGTACTTTTCAATCCAGTCCTCGACGGTAATCGCGGGGACCTCGTAGCGCTCCACGTGCCGGATGGGAACGCCTTTCTCGTTCAACGAACCATCGGGATGCAGACCGTCCACCTTTTCCCAGCGGTCCACTTTCACGCCCATCTTGGACCAGTCGGATTCGGAATGGAAACGCAGAGGCGTTGTCAAGCCCGAAAGAGGCTGATTCTTTTGAGTTGAATTCAAGTCATTCGCAGCCTTGAAAAGACCTACAGCACAACTTGTCGCCTTTTTGACTACAGCGTCTTTCGCCGTATCGCCTGAAGCAATGTAATAGCAGTTATGGTTCAGGGTGGAGACATCCCGTGCGGAATCACTCATCCCCTGGAGTTGATTCAATGTCGCCGTATCGTTCAACGCCAGGTTCACAAAGGGACGTTCGTAGAGGAAGTCTTCCATGAGGTAGGGTGTATATTCAGAAAATCCTTTAGCAAGATGTGTAAATGAGTTCTTGTCAGAATACCATTCTCCAATATGTTTTGCATAGAGAGGCATTTGGTGCGATTCAGACAAATCTTTCACACCGGCATATGTAGCAGGAATCATCGTTTCCATCAACATTCCCGCAGTAACCGTTCCAAGGGCTGCTTTTGCGGCAAGTTTTACCGGCTCATAAGGAATAAACGAGGCCAAAACAAACGCAGATTCGTAACCTAAAAGTACAGCATTCCATATTGTCAAGTCTTCTTTGCTAGCATTATATGCAGCATTGAATGTTTCTTTTTTTACATCAACAAAGCCCTCGGTGAAGAGATTAGTATTCTCCCCTAAACCATTAGAAATTTCCACAAGCGAAGAACCATGCTCTTGAAGATTTATTCCCCCAAAAATTCCCAACACAAGACCTGTTATGGCATTTACATGATTTGCTGTAAAAGAGCCTCCACCAGAGACTTGTTCAACAAGATTAGCAACAGCAGATGTTAACGCTTCCGGAATAAAATAGCTCATTGCATTACGCCAATCCAAGTGTGGAGCGGTGAAAGTCATGCTATATTCGCCAGCCAATAACCTAAACATCGGCATAGAATCTGCTTTATAAGAAGCATTTTGCAAATCGACAATATTTCGACATCCAGACGACTCTGGATCCACATAACACACAAGAGAATCTGAAGCCTCATAATCTTCAAGTCCTAAAGAGACTAATAAATCAACCCCCAAATTTAAACCATTCAATGCGGCCGCTAACAGAAATACTCCTGTCACAGCGGCCTTGCTATCCGTGAGAATAGCAAGCGTTATCCCTACAGTTCCCATCAAAGCCATGGTTTGCGATATCGTTTTGCCGTCTTTTTCCCATGCGTCAAGCATACCAAGTTGCATATTCAATGCACCAGTTCCTTCATGCGGACTATCTAGCGTAATTATCTTGTCCACATCGCCGTTGTAAAAGTTGCCCTGCGTACTCGCGGGAAACGACTCCGCCCATGCTGTGGCCAATAAGGATGTAGCGAGAGGCTAATTGACGGTAAAGATCGGAGTTTCGGCGAATTGTATCCAACGCGGCTTGACCAACATATAAAGAATCCTTCCCATTTTTCGAAACCTTAAGAGACGCTTTCACCTCCTGAGCCTCTTCCATCATTGCACGACGATGTTCATATCTGGTTGCAGGCATGTACCACATCCTGTCGCCAAGTTCAAAGGCGTTATTGTAGGAACTGTTCGCAGGATTGGAAAATGAACGCCACTGATAGACATAGGAATATTTTGGATGTACATCATCCGCATTCATTTCCGATTCCTCGAACACCTTTGTCGTAAGCCAGTGTAATAGACGGGGCTTGTCATCCGGCTCTTCATAATAACGACCCAGCGCAGCACCATTATCTAAGGCTTTCGTCGCAGCGTAAGCCTCCTTAATTTTCGTGGTATCCGATATATCTAGGAACCCTTTTTCTTTACCATACGCTCCGTGAATAAGCATCACGTTATAATTTTCAATAGATTCCATTGGTTTGGGAACGGACCAGCATTCACAACACACCGCAGCAAACAGTACAATTATCAACTTTTTCATATTTATCCTACTGAAAATCAATATTCAACCACTAACTCATCATTTTGATAAAATTTTAATCCATCACCATTACCATACCATGTTACATCAGAACAGGTAATTTTATCGTTATTTATATCGCAGATGCTCCCACCCAATTTAATCATATCACCCCAAAAACCGCCAATCGCAAATTTTCGAGGAGCAGGGATTGTATCATTTTCATTTTTTAAAACAAAACTTATTTCTCCTTCATCATCAAGAATTACGCAATACACATCATCATCCCATGCCCGCACATCATCACACTCTGTAATCCATTCAAAATCATCACCCAAACGTTTAAAAGTTAATGTTCCCGCAATCGTATCCAGAACGGCATATTGGCAACCATAATCATTCGCATTCAATGATTTATCACCACGGGCAATAAACTTTCCGTCAAGCCATTGTTTCACCGAGGTGATTCCAAATTCACCAGAGCACCCTTCTGTTAATTTTTTCAGCTTTATCTGATGTTGGGATTCCCCAATTTTCCACAATCTAATTGAATTCGGCATATCACCGCCCCAAACAATCGAATCCGTCATCTGCCCTCGAAAGGCATTCGTCATGTTATATTCACCAAGGGTATCGCACCATCTCGGACCATCTTCCTGAACGCGGTAATTATAAACACACAAACGCTCGTGTCCTGATTCAACGACATCCCAATAAGGTTCAAATATTCCTTCATGAGACTCCGTTCTCATTTGGTAGCTCCCAACCATAACCAAAGAATCGTCAACAAACCCAACTATTTCTGCTCCCGAAAAACCTTCATTCCAGCGAATCCTATCTTCGGAGCACCCCCACATGCATACGCCTGAAATTGCGGTTATGGCAGCCACTATCAGTCTTTGAATACCAGACTTTTTCAATAGATTTTTCATACTCTGTTCTCCTTAAAACTTTTTTTGCGCATTTTACTACAAAATAACAGCAAACCAAGTTGCATATTCAAAGCACCGGTTTCTTCATACGGACTATCTAGAGTAATTATCTTATCCACATCGCCATTGTAGAAATTGCCCTGCACGTACTCGCGGGAAACAACACCACCCATGCTGTGACCGATAAGGATGTAGCGGGACGCGAGTTGGCGATAAAGTTCAGGATTTAGGCGAATGGAATCTAAAGCCTCTTGACCATATAAATTTTTCCCACATTCGACTTCCCATCTCATGAGCATTATTCAATAAGCTATTTGCAGGATTTGTAAAAGAACGCCAATTGTAAATGTAAGCGTTAGAAGAATTGCGTTTTTTTCAATATTAGATTCTTCGAAAACGTTTATACTGTTCCACTTTGGGATTCGGTCATCAGAAGTATACGAGCCAAGCGTTGCATCACCTAAAAATTCAGATGTAGAAATAACTTCTTTTAAAAACCGACATCCCGCGTTTTCGCCTGTAAACGGCAAATTCATATTTAATCGTTATCCGAGAACCGTTCCCGGTAAAATCTCTGTATTTTAAAGGAATACATCACGGAGGCTTTATGCACATTCGTCGTCTAGCAATCCTGTCCGTCGCATCGGCGTTTTCCCTGTTCACCGCCTGTTCCGACGACAAATCCAGTTCCCCGGAAGAGAGCAGCTCTTCGGTAGAACTTTCTTCCTCTTCGGAAGCAGAAGGAGCGGAAAGTTCCTCGTCAGAAGTGTCCGCCGAAAGCTCGTCCTCGGCAATCGACGCCCCCAAAAACGGTCTTCTTCTTGACAACTTCGAAGACGGCAACGGTGAAACGGAAATCGGCAGCGGCTGGTACACTTACGACGATGCGGGAAACGACGGAGCATCCACCATCACGACGCCCACCGATGCAGAAGGGAACATCATCGCCGCGGAAACGGATAACGGATCCAAGTACGCCCTGAAAGTCGAATTCAGCCTAGACAAGGGCAATTACCAGTTCGACCCGTTTGTCGGCTGGGGATTTCAAGTTCCATCGACGGTCGACGTCAGCAAATATGCGGGAATCCGCTATTCCTACAAGGGCGCGGCGCACTACATCCACGTAGAGACAAGCGATGTCCTCGACTATGACGTCCACTTGGCATCCGAGAAAAAGTCGAACGACTGGACCACCGTCACCATTGCGTTCGATGATCTGGTGCAAGGCGGTTGGGGAAAGAACGTCCTGTTCAATCCGGCAAATGTAACCGCGATAAGCTTCCAGGTCAAGGGTAACGGCAAAAAGGATTCCGTCATCATCGACGACATTTACCTGGTCGGCGCAGAAGACCTTCCGCCGAAAGTCGCCGACATGACCATCCAAGATCCGATGGTCTATAACATCGATATCGGAGACATCGGCATTTCGAATCCGCTCCAGGAAAAGGCGATGAAGTATCTGAACAAGGGTGTAAACTTTACCAACTGGCTCGAAGAAGCGGACGGAAAATTCACCGGTGAATTTGAATTCGGCGAAAGCGACGTGAAGCTTCTTTCCGAAAGCGGCTTCAAGGCTCTGCGGCTTCCGATAGACCTTGACCTCTATGTTTCGAACCGTAGCGAATTTTTGAACGATACGACGGGAAACGTTGCACTCGAAATGAACGATTCCATTTTCATCGTCCTGGATTCCTTTGTAAACTGGACGGAACGCTACAGGATGTCCTTTACCATCGACTATCACGAATACGACAATAGCTACAACAAGGAATCGTCCGTCGATCCGCAATATCTGCGGATGATGGCGGGCGTCTGGAAAGCGGTCGCCGCGCATTACGCCGAAAATCCACGCGAAGACATTTTCTATGAACTTCTGAACGAACCGGACATGACAAGCGGCAAGGTCACGGCGGACAACTGGACGATCGCCGCCCAGGGAATGATCGATTCCATCCGCACGGTCGATTCCACTCATACGATCATCTTCGGGGATGCCCAATGGTATTCCATCGACAAGCTAGTCAAAAGAGAGCCGTTCGCCGACAACAACATCGTCTATGCGATCCACTCCTACGATCCGTTCGTCTTCAGCCACCAGGGCGCTTCCTGGACAGACTATTCAACGATTCGCAACCTCAAGTTTCCCTACAATCCCGAAGAATGGTCCGAATACTCCTCGGATTTCGGAGTCAGGGCATCGACCCCTAGCGGAACGAAAAGCGCCCTAAAGCAGTATTACAAAACAGGCAGCAAGGGTTACATTCTAAGCCGAATCATCAAGGCAAAGAAATGGGCGGTCGAAAAGCAGGTCCCCCTGGTCTGGAACGAATTCGGCGCTTACAACGTCAAATCCGATCCGCAGAGCGTGTTGAACTACATGACCGCCGTCCGTGAAATCAGCGACACGCTCCAGATTCCCTGGCAGCACTGGG
>JBNMGX010000145.1:0-5669 GCA_050872465.1 Hallerella sp. | reverse complement strand
GATACAATCCCGGAAGAGGACGATGAAACGGTAGCCGAAGCCGCTGTGGAATCCGAATCCGACGTGGAGGATGCCGAGGAGAGCAATTCCTGGACGGCTCGCCGATTCGAATAGCCAGCCGTGACACGGATGCACATCCGATAACGCGGCCTCCCCGATAGAATCCGACAAAAGTCTCCATTATTTAGATAGATAACAGGCGGCGGTTCTCCGATGCGAGGACTGCCGCCATCGGATTTTATGGGAAAATGCGAATGGACGGGTTGACCGTGCAGCAGCGGTGTACTCCAGTGTGTGAAAGAACGGAAAAACGCGGATGGATCGATCCGATGCGGGAAACGACGCAGGAAGGACTGAAAATAATCCATAAAATCCGAGAGTAATCTGTATAAAACCTGTGCAATTGGGAGAATATGCGTAAAGATAGATAAACGCCTTGACAAATCGGGTCACTTTTGATATAATCAAGTGTACGCATTAGGGGTAGTCTGTCTATTCCTGTCGCGTAAGCCGGATCCGGGTTTCATCTCGCCTGTATCCGCGCAGCAAAACCATCGTTTATTACGCAAAGAAGGAGGAAAAACAATGCCGACATTTAACCAGCTCGTAAAGCAGGGCAGAACCGATAAGGTGTACAAGTCCAAGGCTCCCGTTCTCCAGCAGGGCTACAACTCTCTGAAGAAGGCGAACACCGATCAGCACGCACCGCAGAAGCGCGGCGTATGCACCAAGGTTGAGACCCGTACCCCGAAGAAGCCGAACTCCGCTATCCGTAAGATCGCCAAGGTTCGTCTCACCAACGGTATGGAAGCTCTGTGCTACATCCCCGGTATCGGTCATAACCTGCAGGAGCACTCCGTGGTTCTCATCCGCGGCGGTCGTGTACGTGACCTGCCTGGTGTACGTTACCACATCATCCGCGGTACGCTCGATACCCAGGCTGTGAACGGTCGTAACCAGGCGCGTTCCAAGTACGGCGTCAAGAGAAAAGCTCCGGCGAAGAAGTAAAGGAAGGGCTCTATGTCTAGAAGAAGAAAGACCATTCACAAGCATACCATTCCGGATCCGCGCTATCATTCCGTCCTTATCACGGAACTCATCGGCGTGGTCCTTAAGCAGGGCAAGAAGACGATTGCGGAACAGATCGTTTATACGGCTCTCGACATCTTGAACAAGAAGGTGGAAGGCGAAGGCTCTCCGCTCGAAAAGTTCGAAGAATGCCTTGAAAACATCAAGCCGAAGCTCGAAGTGAAGTCCCGCCGTATCGGTGGCGCGAACTACCAGGTGCCGATGGAAGTCGCACCGGACCGTGCCAAGGCTCTGGCGCTCCGCTGGCTGCTTGACGCCGCCCGTAACCGCTCCGAAGCGAATATGGCCGAACGTCTCGCCGCGGAACTCGTTTCCGCCAAGAACAACGAAGGCAATGCCGTTCGCAAGAAGCAGGACGTGCACAAGATGGCCGAAGCGAACCGCGCCTTTGCGCACTTCCGCTTCTAATACCGTTTAATCCTTTGTTTTGGAAAAAGCCCTGCTGCAAAGCGGGGCTTTTTGTGTGTTGAAATTTTTTATGGGTTGCAAATTCTGCGCGTTAGTATTTTTATCGTATGCTTCATCTGATTAGACAGCTCTCTTTACCCGGCATTTGGCAAGCGGACGAATGTCGTATAGGGGGGGGCTGCTAGTTTGTGCAGTGTTGAAGTTTGATTCATTCATAAAAAATTCACAATCGAAGGAGGGAAAATATGAAGAACGCCTATGCGCTTCTGTTTTTTGTTGTATGCACAATTTTTCCCGTTGCCTGCGGGGACGATAGCGGGACGCAGGCGGGGGGAATGGGAAGCTCTTCTAGCGGCAAGGCGAATTGGGCGTTGATGAACCCGGAAATTTCGTATGGCGAACTGACGGATGCTCGGGATGGGCAGGTCTATCGGACGGTGGAAATCGGTGACCAGATCTGGATGGCGGAAAACCTGAACTATGCCTATATGCCGGATACCTTGAGCTTTTGCTATAACGACTCGGCGGAATATTGCGAAAAATACGGTCGACTTTATACATGGTCCGCAGCAATGGATTCGGCGGCTATATTTTCCGAAGATGGCAAGGGATGTAGTGTGGAACAATCGGGCAGTCCATCATGTGGAAAATTTCCCGTTAGAGGGATCTGCCCGGAAGGCTGGCATTTTCCTAGCAACAACGAATGGAAAACGTTAGACCTAAATTATCTTTTGATGTTTTGCAGCGTCTTTAATCGATGCCTTTGGAATTTCCATTTCGTTACTGCCTTTGTGGACTATTTGTCTATGATTATTTTGTAAGGGTTGTCTATCTTTTTAATTTGTTTGACTATTTTCTTGTTGCGACAAATAAAAAGTTTTCGCAAAGGATGTTTGTATGTCTAGGATGCATTGTAAGACCGTAACTTCGGCGTTTTTTGTAATTTCCTGCTTTTTTGCGTCAACGTCATTGGCGGAAACCTCTCTTCATGTTCGTCTTGGCGATAGTATTCGCCCTGTAACCCATGTAGCAACGGGGTCTTTGTATGGGTTGACGGAAACTTATCCTGTCGATATAGCCAGGGACGTGGAACCTTTGAAACCGAACGTTTTTTTGGCTCCTGCCCGTAGCGGACAGGGGCGTCAACAACCGATTGGCGGTGCGTTCCTCGTTTCTCCACGGATTGAAAATACCACAGCGAAGATTCATATTCGGCTGGCTGACATTCTACCGGGATGGCCCTATAATTTCAAAAATATGGATCATTGGCTTTCTGAAGTGGAATCCGTCATCGAAGATAGAAAAGCGGCCAAGGTCCAGAATTTTGATGGCTATGAAATTTGGAATGAACCCGGCGGAACTTGGAAAAGTACGACCATCGATTTTAATTCCGGATTATGGAAAACAACTTATGACTTTATTCGTCAAAAAGATCCGGAAGCAAGAATTATTGGTCCTTCGTATGCTTGGTACAACAGCAGCCGCATGGAGACTTTTATAAAGTATTGTTCGGAAAACGATTGCTTGCCCGATGTTATCAGCTGGCATCAATGGGGTTCCGAAGGATTTGTCGGCGCCATTGAACATTATCGGAGTCTTGAAAAAAAGTACAATGTAACGCCACGGGCAGTGAGTATTAATGAGTATTCATCCGGCACGCATACGTTGGAAGGTTGCCCGGGAGTTTCTGTGCCATTTATCGCTAAATTTGAACGTCATGGGGTGGAAAGCGCGATGATTTCTTGGTGGTTCACCAATTTGCCTGGACGTCTGGGAAGCTTGCTCACGGCAAAAAATGAACGCGGGGGCGGTTGGTATTTATACAAATGGTATGGAGACATGAGCGGTTATATGGCAAAAGTCATTCCGCCAAATGACAAGAGTGACAGTGTCGATGGATTTGCCGCTGTAGATTTACAAAGAAAAGTGGTGAGCATTGTTGTGGGAGGAAATACCCTAGGGGAAGTCCCTGTAAAAATTGACAACATTCCCGCAGTCTTTGGAAACAAGGTCAATGTTGATGTTGAATATGTCGTTTGGGTAGACAAGGATTCGGCCGTTGCCTCTACAATTCTTGAATCTAGCCAGGAATACGAAGTGTTAAATTCCTCCATTACGATTCCAATCCATATCCAGAATGTTTACTATGCCTATCGCATTTACATAACGCCTTCTATTCCTCAAGCGCCTTTTGGGGAGGAGGCAAAGAGTATCCCGGGCAAAATTGAATTTGAAAATTACGATTTGGGGGGAGAAGGAAAGTCCTATCATGATATGGATGCCGAAAACAGGGGCGGGAAATATCGAGAAGATGGGGTGGATATCGTTGAAACGGGGGATGGTTACGCTTTGGGATACACGGTTGCTGATGAATGGACGGAGTATACTATTCATGTGGATTTCAATGGTGTTTATAATGTGGATGCTCGTGTAGCAACTGCTATGGATACAGCAGGTTTTGAACTATACATCGATGAAAAGCGGATTTTAGGCCCGATTTTCGTTGCCAAAGTGGATACTACATTTGATACGTACAAAGAAATAGCATTGGGTTCCGTGGAACTGGATAGAGGGAAGCATGTTTTGAAATTGAAAATTGTCAAGAGCTATATCAATATGGACTGGATTCAATTCCGTCTTTCCGGAAACGAAGAACATTCTAGTATCAAAACACCGTCAATGCAATTCCAAAAGGCAATTCCTGCTGAATATCGCATATTTGATTTTCAAGGAAATTGGCTCGGAACGATTTCTGGAAAAAGCCGGGAAGAGTTGCAATTCAAAATCGGGAACTTGGTGAATCGGAACGGTGTCTTTTTGTTGAAACCGCTGAAATCGGGAAAAGGAATCCGGATTCAAGTACTGGATAAGTAGCTCCGTAAATTTGGCGTTGAATGAAAATTCGTCTTGTGTGTTGCACTTGGAAACATTCGTAGAGGAACATTTCTGTGGACGTTGTTTGAATGCTCGGCTTTTAAAAAGGAGACTCTACGAAGCAATTCTTTTTGCTTGCCATCGTGGTGTTTTTCGCATTCACCGCTTGTAGCGATGATAGCGCGTCTTCGCCTGGAAACATCGCCGGAATGAACTTTACATTCAACGTGGAATCCCTCGACGACCTGCCGAATTGCACGGTGGAGCGCGAACAGGACACTGCGTTCATTCGGGACGGAAACAAAATTTACGTTTGCGAAAATGACCGCTGGGAATATCTCCGCGCAATCATTGACTCTGTCAAGACTGTCGGCGAACTGCCCTCTTGCACGATAGGTCGCGAGGACTTGTTTGCTTATGCGACTTCGAATCGGGCTTATTACCGCTGTGGCGATGCTAAGTGGTACCTGTTCGACGCCGAAGGCGAATTGGAAATGTCTAGTAGCTCGTTTGAGCCTTCCTATGGTAAAATGACGGACTCCCGCGATGGGCAAGTTTACAAGACGGTGAAAATCGGCAGCCAGACCTGGATGGCGGAGAATTTGAATTATGCTTACAACGAGGGATCCGCCCAAAGTTATTGCTACAATAACAGCGCGGATTCCTGCGCCAAATACGGCAGGCTATACATATGGAGTGCGGCGAAGGATAGTGCCGGTTTGTTCGATAACTCGGACAAGAGTTGCGGTTGGGGCGAGAAATGCTCCGTATCTTCCCCGGTTCGCGGCGTTTGTCCGGAAGGCTGGCATTTGCCGAGCAAAGCGGATTTTGAAATGCTGTTAGATTCTGTCGGAGGGCAACTTGTCGCTGGTAAAGTTCTTAAGTTCCAGAGCGGTTGAAATAATAGTGGTAACGGTACGGACTCCTACGGCTTTTCTGCTCTTCCGGTGGGCGGTCTTTACGACTCCCCCTATGAATCTAGCGTATCTTACGACGTTGGCGAAATCGGCTACTTCTGGAGTGCCTCGGAGGACGATAGCTTTGACGCGTATTACATGTACATAAAAGACCAAGACGATACGCGCTTCTCGGTGACAGCTACAAGAGCTTCGCTAAGTCCGTCCGTTGTCTCCGGAACAATTTCTAAAGTCTTTCGTGGGCAGACAAAATGCCTTACAAACCGCTGCTTAGGTGAAGCAAAGTTTCACCTAAGCAGCGTGGCAAGATTGGCGTGGAATTCCTTGGACCATTTGTTTGCAAAATAGTTTTCTTCGAGTCCGAGAAAGCATTGCGTTGGT
>JBNMGX010000144.1:0-5681 GCA_050872465.1 Hallerella sp. | reverse complement strand
TGCAAAAGACAGGCGCGCTGCTCACCGGACCGGGAATACTCTGGCTCCTGGTCTTTCTCCTCGTTCCGACCGTTTTCCTGATGATTCTCGCCTTTGCGAACCGGGGCGCCTACGGAAGCATCGACTGGACATTTTCCCTTGCGAACCTCAAGCGGCTTCTCGGCTTCAGTTCGTTCGGCTGGTCGCCGGACAACCTGCTGATCCTGTGGCGGAGCATCCAGATTGCGGTCTTCACCACGGTCCTCTGCATCGCCATCGGGCTTCCCATGGCTTTCTGGATTGCGAACCACAACAAGTCCATGCGGCAGTTTCTCTTTGCGCTGATCATGGTTCCCAGCTGCACGAACCGTGTCATCCGAACCGCCGCCTGGATGATCCTGCTCGGACCGGACATGTTTCCCGCCAAAGTGGCGAGCTTTCTCGGCATCATCGCCGACGGAAAGTCTCTTTACCCGGGAAGTTTCGCCGTCTATATCGGCATGGTCAGTTCCATGCTCCCGTTCGCAGTGCTTCCGCTTTACACGAGCGTCGAACGCCTTGACTGGGGAATCGTCGAAGCGGCCCGCGACCTTTACGCTGGTCCCGTCCGCACGTTCTACCACGGGATCCTTTCGCAGATGAAGCCCGGAATCATCGCGAGCGTCATCCTTACGCTTGTTCCGAGCCTCGGGATGTATGTTATCAGCGATCTTCTGGGCGCAGGAAAGTACATGCTCATCGGAAACCTGATCCAGCAGCAGTTCGGTTCCGCAAGCGACTGGCCGTTCGGTGCGATGCTCGGAATCGTCCTTATCCTTTCGAGCGTCATCAGCCTTGTCATTTTCCAACGGACCGGAGGGAAGAACTTTGTCTAAGCGGAAACTTCCGATCATTGCAAGCGTCCTTGCCTTTGTCGGCTTTCTTTTGCTGTATCTTCCGATGTTCCTCGTCGCGATGCAGAGCGTGAACGCAAGCAGGCATGGGCAGGCGTGGAAAGGCTTTACGCTCGACTGGTATGCGCGGCTCTTCGAAAACTCGATGGTCCAATCGACGACCGTCAACACGCTGATTCTCGCCGTCGCAAGTACGCTCATCGCCACCACGCTAGGCACGCTTCTCGCCATCGGTCTCCACCGGACGCCCTGGGGGAAAAAGATGCGCTACTTTTTCGACATGTCCATCAACGTCCCCGTGGTGACGCCGGACATTCTGATGGCCATTGCGCTTGCGGTTGTCTTTGCGCTTTTCCGTTCCTGGACGACAATTTTCGACCCGGGAATGCTCACCATGGTAATCGCCCACGTTACGCTCGAAATCAGTTTCGTCGTACTGGTCGTGCAGAGCCGTCTCTCGAGCATCGGGAAAGAGCAGATCGAAGCGGCCCGCGACCTCTACGCATCGACCGCCGGTGCCTGGTTCCGCGTGATCCTGCCGCAGCTTTCGACCGCGATTGTCTCCGGCGCGCTTCTCGCCTTTACGCTTTCTCTCGACGACTTCATCCTCAGCTTTTTCACGAGCGGTCCCGAATCCCAGACGCTTCCGCTCTACATCTACGGATCGCTCAAGCGGGGCATCTCGCCGCAGATCCATGCGCTTTCGACAATCGTCTTCGGGCTGACCCTCTTCGCGATGATCCTTTTCACCCTGAAAGGAATCCGACGGGAGCGGAAAATCGCCAGCGGAAATTCCAAAGTCTAAAGTTTTCACCCATCACCCAAACCCATAAGGCACAAAAATTGAAAAAACTTTTCACCATCCTCTCCCTCGCTTCTCTCTTCGCGGTCTCCGGGCTTTTCCTCGGCTGTGACGAAAAAAGCGCCGACAAGCCGAAAAAAGTCACGGTCATGATTTACAGCGAATATATCGACCCGGACATGATCAAGGATTTCGAAGCGAAAACAGGCTATACGCTCAAGCTCGAACTTTACGAAGCCCAGGAAGAGATGATAAGCAAGCTGCAGACTGTCGGAACCGCCCAATATGACGTGGTTATCGCAAGCGACGTCGTCATCCAGCAGATGGTGCACCTTGGGCTTATCGCGGAAATCGACACGAACAAGATTCCGAACCGCATAAATGTCGCAAGTCCGTTCAAAAATCCGAGCTACGACCCGACAAATACCTACACGCTTCCCTATCTCTGGGGGACGACCGGCATCCTCTACCGCGATTCCGAAATCGACCCGATGAACGCGAGCTATGCGATGCTTTTCGACGCCCAAAAGACGAAGGGTAACTTCAGCCTCCTTGAAGAGAGCCGTTCCATGCTTTCCATGGCGCTCCAAGCCAAAGGCTTCGATGCGAACAGCACGAACAAGGATGAAATCAACCAGGCTGTCGAATATATTCTCCAGGCGAAGAAGGACCCTCACTTCCTGGGCTTTGACGGGTCGGTCGGCGGAAAGGACAAGGTTCTCTCCAAGATGGACTGGGCGGCGATCGTCTTCAACGGCGAAGCGATGGCTGCGATTGACGAAGATTCCACGCTCCAGTTCGCCATCCCGGTCGAAGGTTCCTTCATGTGGGTAGATGCCATGACGCTTTCGAGCAAGGCTCCCAATCCGGACGGAGCCTATGCGTTCATGAACTATATCCTCGATGCAAAAATCGGCGCCCAACTTGCCAAGTATATCAACTACGCAACACCGAACAAGGCTTCGCTCGAAGTCCTCGACAGCGAATTTACCGAAAACCGAGTCATCAACCCGACCGATGCGGAAATCAAGCGCATGGTGTTCCTCAAGGATCCGGGAGACGCGGCGCGCCTCTTCGACGAAGCCTGGACCATTGTGAAGACCCGCTAACCGAACCGCTAAAGATGCAGAAGAACCGATTCGAACTTCTCAAGACTTCCGCCCGGTCCAAGGCGCGGTTGGGAAAAATCTACACGGGCCACGGCGTCATCACCACCCCGATATTCATGCCCGTCGGCACGCAGGCGACCGTCAAGGCGCTCACCCCGCGCGACCTTTCCGAGGCGCAGGCGGAAATCATCCTGGGGAACACGTACCATCTCTATCTCCGACCGGGAACGGCTCTTATCCGCGATGCGGGCGGGCTGCACAAGTTCATGAACTGGCACGGTCCGATTCTCACGGACAGCGGCGGATTCCAGGTGTGGAGTCTCAAGGACCTCCGAAAAATCAGGAAGGACGGCATCGAGTTTCGCAGCAACCTTGATGGTTCCAAGCACTTCTTTTCCCCGGAAAACGTGATGAAGGCCGAACGGGAAATCGGGGCGGATATCATCATGGCTCTCGACGAATGTACGCCTTACCCGAGCACTGTCGCCGAAGCGGAAAAATCCCTGAACTTTACGCTCCACTGGACACGCAAGGCTAAGGAATACCTGCAAGCGAACCCGCCGCTTTTCGGTTACGACCAGAGCTTTTTCGGAATCGTACAAGGCGGAATGCACAAGGAACTTCGGAAAAGGGCCATCGAGGAAATCCAAAAGGTAGAACCGGACGGATTTGCGCTCGGAGGGCTTTCCGTCGGTGAACCTGCGGAAACGATGTACGAAATCGCCGACTTCTGCACCGATTTTCTGCCCAAGGAAAAGCCTCGCTATGTTATGGGCGTCGGGACGCCGTGGAACCTGCTCGAACTGATTTTCCGCGGAATCGATATGTGCGACTGCGTGATGCCCACCCGGAACGCCCGGAACGGCATGCTCTTTACAAGCGAAGGCGTTCTGCATTACAAGGCGGGCCGCTACGCGAAATCGCTCGACATCGCTCCCGATCCGCACTGCGACTGCTACACTTGCCGAAATTTCAGCCGCGCCTATCTGCGCCATCTCTTCCATTCGGGAGAAATTCTCGCAATGACGCTCGCCAGCATCCACAACGTCCACTTCTATCTGAAGCTCATGCGCAACGCCAAGGCGCACATTGCAGACGACACTTTTGAAGATTGGGCGCGCGAAGAAATCGTCCGGCTTCAAAAAGTCTGCGATTAAATCACGCTAAGCTTTTTCCGCTGCCCGCGATCCATTCGCGGACAGCTTTTTCTTCCTCTTCCGCCAAGAGGCGCTTCTTGTCCTTTTTCTTGTAGTCTTCCTTGTGCGGCAAAAGCCCGAAATTGAAATTCATCGGCTGGAAATCCTCGTTCGGCGTCACCAGCTGGCGCAACAGCGAACGGATGCAACTTTCCGGCGGAAGTTCGTTTGTCCGTCCGTGCAAAAGCGTATTCGACAGGTTCCACGCCGCATACCACCCAGTCGCAATCGCTTCCGTATAGCCTTCGGCACCTGTAATCTGTCCGGCAAACCACGTTGGCGGAAGATTTGAAGCGGATTCCACTTCGGGTCTCAGCCGCAGGGTTTCGTCGAGAAGTTTCGGACTTTCGATAAAGGTATTGCGATGCATCGCCCCAAGTCGCGCAAAGCGGGCGTTTTTCAAGGCCGGGACAAGCGTGAAGATTTCTTTCTGCGTGCCATAATGCAGGCGAGTCTGGAAACCAACCATGTTGAACAGCGTCTTTTCCCTGTTCTCCGCCCGGAGCTGGATTACCGCATACCATTTCTTGCCGTTGTTTCCGAGACCTAGGCCTACAGGTCGCATCGGCCCGAACCGGAGCGTATTCTCGCCGCGGCGCGCCATCTCCTCGACCGGAAGGCAGCCTTCAAAAAGCTCCTTCTTTTCAAAGGGGCGCGGCTCCACGGATTCCGCTTCGCGGAGCCTGCGCACAAATTCATCGTAAGTTTCCTTGTCCAGCGGGCAGTTGATGAAGTCCGCCGTTTCGCCCTTTTCCCAGCGGTTCCGGTAAAAGGCGTGATTCATGTCGATAGAATCCGTTTCCACGACAGGCGCAATCGCATCGAAAAAGTGAAGACGCGCTCCGCCCAAGTGCGAAAAGATGTCATTTGCCAAGGCATCGCTTGCGAGAGGTCCCGCCGCGACAATCGTCGGCAAGTCCCCCGCAATCGTCAAGATCTCTTCCCGATGCAGATGGATCCGCTCCGACGAAGCGATAACCTTCTCCACCGCTTCGCTAAAAACCTCGCGATTGACCGTCAGGGATTCCCCCGCCGGAACACGCGCCTTGTCCGCGGCGCGAAGCAAAAAACAGCCGAGCATCCGAAGTTCGCGCTTCAAAAGTCCATGTGCCGAAGTCGGTTCCATCCCCTTGAAACTGTTCGAACAGACAAGCTGGGCGAGCTTTCCGTCCCGATGCGCCGGAGTCATCCGAACCGGTCGCATTTCGTAAAGCTCCACGTCAAACCCGCGGGACGCGAGCTGCAACGCGGCTTCACAGCCGGCGAGACCTGCCCCGATAATGCGCACCCGCATCAGCTGACCTTCACCGACTGGTAGCCTTGGATGTTCCGCGCCCACATCCGCGAAAGGGAGTTAAGCATCCTTTCCGGGGCGATTGCCTGCGACGAGGTTTCCAAGAATTCGTCTAGGATGTTTTCACCCTGGATTTCGCTCACCATGCCGAACAGGACCGCTTCCACGAACTCGCTGTGGACGGTTCCCGAAAAGATCCGCTCCTCGAATTCCTGGAGTGCGCGGGGCTGCACCCGGGAAGGCTTGTGGCAAAAGAGATTTTCCATCGTCCAAAGGCTGACCGCATTCGCCGTCTCCGGGGAAAGAGATGTCGCGCTGAGGCGGTCTTTAAACGAATTCCAGTCCTTCGCATTGATTTTTTGGGAACCTTTGCGAAAAGCCATTTTCAGGAAGTTGAGCACGGTGAGG
>JBNMGX010000143.1:0-5696 GCA_050872465.1 Hallerella sp. | reverse complement strand
GTTTCGCTAGTCCAAAATTTTCAGGCCCGCATATTTCAGGATGAGCTTTCTGACATTTCCGTCATGAAAGCGCACTTCCACGCGAGCGTTCTCGCCTGCACCCGACACATTTGTCACGACACCGCGCCCGAACTTCAGATGTTCCACGCGAACGCCGCTGTGGAGCGGGTTTTCGCAGTTTTCGTCATAGACGATGCGCGGACCCTTTTCCACCTTTTCGACGACGGGCGGATTTTTATACACGATACGTTCCGTCTTGCGAAAATCCGAGCGGGAATGCCCTGACGCGGAATACGGACGAGGCGAAAATTTCCTTGCACCGAAAGAACTTTGCCCGGAAGCGTAGCCGCGAAATCCCCGGTTCCAGGGTTCCCCGGAAAACCGTTCGCTTTCCTCTTCGCAGCGCCCTTCGACAGAAAGCGTCACGGGATCGATTTCCTCGAGAAACCTCGACGGCGGAAACGGTCGGAGCGACCCCTGCCAAAAGCGCCTTCCGGCATGATACAGATAGAGCTTAAACCTTGCGCGCGTGCAGCCCACGTAAAACAGGCGCCGTTCCTCTTCGGATTGTTTCTTCCTGTCTTCGGGGGAATCGAGCAGGTTCGATTCGCGGACAAGCGGGAATACGCCCTCGTCGCATCCGGCGATGTGGACCGTATCGAATTCGAGGCCTTTCGCCATGTGAATCGTCATCAGCGTCACGCGGGTTTCCGCCTGTTCCACCTTCTTGTCCGCATCCGTCAGGAGGGAAATTTCCTGCAAAAATTCGTCAAGTCCCTTGTCGGGATTTTCCTCTTCGAACTCGCGGAAAGCGTTTATCATTTCGTCCAAGTTCCGCCCGCGTTCGTCCGCAGTCGTTTCGTCGTCCTTCTTGAGATATTCCTTGTAGAACGAATCCCTGATGACGCGTTCCGCAATTATCGGGAGAGCCTCGCCCGAACCGAGAAGCGAAAGCCAAGAAGAGACGACGCTCCGAAAGCCTTCGAGACCTTTCGCCGTGCGACCGCCCTTCGCAATTTCCACGGGCAGCGCTTCCCAGAGCGAAATTTCCTTTTCCGAAGCGACGTTCCGAAGCGCGTCGAGCGTTCCGTTCCCGATGCCGCGGGGAGGCGTATTGATTATCCGGAGAAAAGCCGCATCGTCCTTCGGGTTCGAAAGGAGGCGCATGTAGGCGAGAATGTCGCGGACTTCCTTTCTGTCCCAGAAGCGCGTCCCGCCGTAGATGACACAGGGAATCCGACGGTCGTTCAGAGCCTTTTCGATTGCGCGGGACTGGGCGTTCGTGCGGTAGAAAATCGCCGTTTCCGCATACGAATCCTTTCCGGCTTCGAGAATCCGCTTCGCGATCTGTTCCGCCTCGAACGTATCCGCGAGCACATTCACCACATGGATGGGCTCGCCGGGCGGCTCCTTGGAATAGACATTTTTTGTCATTTCCAGCGGGCGGTCGTTGTGCGCGATGACGGAGCCCGCGCCCTTCACGATATTTGCCGACGAACGGTAATTGCGTTCGAGCTTAAAGAACGTTACACCATCGAAGTCGTGCGAAAAGTTCCGGATGATTTCGATGTTCGCGCCGCGCCAGCCGTAAATGCTCTGGTCGTCATCGCCGACCACGGTTACGTTCTGACGCGACCGGTCGATGAGAAGCTTCAAAAGCTCGTACTGGACATCGTTCGTGTCCTGGTATTCATCGACGACGACATAGAGGAAACGGTTCGCAAACTGCAATGCGACCTGCGGAAGCCTCTGGAAAAGATCCACGGTATTCAGCAGAAGGTCGTCAAAATCCATCGCGTTCGCCTCGGCGAGCTTCGCCTGGTAATCGAAATAGATTCCCGCCATCTGCTTCTGGTCCGGAAAAGCGGCTTTTTCCATCGCGAGAGTCGGCGTCTGCAGGACCATCCGATAAGTTCCGTCGGGCTTCGGCTCCTTATAGACGCTGTTCTTGTAGCGCGAAATGGCGGAGCGTACCTGCTTGAGCTTCTGCGCATCCATCTCTTCCGCAAAAATGGGCTTTAAGATTTCCTTCAGGATTTTCTTCTGGTCGTCGTCGTCGTAAATCGAAAAATTTTTATTCACCTTCCAGCCTAGCGCCTGGACAATCCGCTCGTTCGAAAGGCAGAGCCTTAAAATGCGCACGCAAATCGAATGGAACGTTCCCATCCATTCGAGATTCACCCGGCCCGAAAGAATCTGCTGGATACGGGTCTTCATTTCCCGGGCTGCCTTGTTCGTAAAGGTCACCGCGAGAATCCGCCGCGGATCGACACCCTTGTCCGAAATCAGGTAGGCGATTTTGTACGTAATCGTCCGGGTCTTTCCCGAACCTGCCCCGGCGAGAATCAGCGCAGGACCTTCCGTCTTCGCCGCCGCAGCGACCTGTTCCGCATTTAGTTCCTTCTTCAGGCGTTCGAGATCGACAGTCCCCATCAGTCTTCATCCTTCGACGAAGCAGCGAGAACCTGTTCAATCGTCGTAAGACCGTCAAGCGCCTTCTGCATTCCATCCATGCGGAGCGTAATCATGCCGCATTCCTTCATCGCGAGCTGCTTGATGACCTCGCCGGAAGCCCTTTTCACGACCGCATTCCGAACCGCTTCGTTCGGGACCAAAAACTCGTAGATGCCGCAGCGGCCCTTGTAACCAGTCCCGTCGCAATGTTCGCAGCCCCTGCCGTGGTAGAATTGCATGTCGGGCGTGAGATGCAGCTCCTCGCGGAGTTCCGGGGAAACTTCGACCGGTTCCTTGCAATGCTTGCAGATGCGGCGCACGAGACGCTGTGCGAGAATTCCCTTGATAACGGTCGCCACGAGGAACGGTTCGAGCCCCATTTCAAGCAGACGCGGATACGAACCCGCCGAATCGTTCGTGTGGAGCGTGCTGAAGACAAGGTGTCCCGTCAAAGCCGCTTCGATGGCCATCGAGGACGTTTCCTTGTCGCGCATTTCGCCAATCATGATGACATCCGGGTCCTGGCGCAAGAGGGCGCGGATTCCCGCGGCGAAGGTGAATCCCGCAGCCGGATTGATCTGTCCCTGGTTTACGCCTTCAATATTCAGTTCCACCGGGTCTTCCATCGTCGAGATGTTGATCGTCGGGTCGAGGATTTCGCGGATTGAAGCGTAAAGCGTCGTCGATTTACCGGAACCCGTCGGACCGGTCACCAGAACGATTCCGTTCGGCGAGTTGATCGCATCCTGGAACTGCTTGAACATCACCGGGGCAAAGCCCATGTCCTTGAGCGGAAACTGTCCCGAATTCGGGTCGAGGATACGCATGACTATCTTTTCGCAGACGCCACGCTTTCTGAGCGAAACGGGGAACGAGCTCACGCGCAAGTCCACTTCGCTTCCGCGGTAGCGGACGGTGAAACGCCCGTCGAGCGGCTTTCTCTTTTCGGCGATGTCCATCTTCGAGAGAAGCTTGATACGCGAAATAATCTGCGACATGAGGCGCGCGGGAATCGGGGCCTGGACCTGCAAGTCGCCGTCGATGCGGTAACGGAGCTTGAGATAAGTCTCCTGCGGTTCGAGATGAATATCGGAAGCCTTGCGGGCAATCGCCTCCTGGATGAGCGACGTCACGATCTTTACGACCTGCTGGCCTTCCTCGTCGGTCAAGTCCGATTCCTGGACCTGTTCCGCCTCCCGGTCAACGGTTTCGAGTTCGTCGCTGCCTTCCTCCTTCGCCTTGTTCAGAAGGGCTTCGAGCGAATCTCCCTGGGACGAGGACGTATAGGTCCGGTCGATAGCCGCCATCACGTCCTTCTCGCTCGCCATCACGATATCCACGTCCATCTGGGACTTGAACTTCACGATATCGATGACGCGCATATTCGTCGGATCCGTCATCGCGATAGTCAGCGTCTTGTCCGTCACGAACAGCGGGACTATCTTGTAGATGCGGCAGACGTCTTCCGAAATGTAATTGTGGACGTCCGGGTCGATGTTGAAGTTCGAAAGCTTCACATAGGGGACTTCGAACTGGGCGGAGAGGATTTCCACCAGGCGTTCTTCCGGCATAAACCCGAGCGTCACCAAAATGCGCCCGAGCCGCTGCCCCGTCTTTTTCTGCTCTTCGAGTGCGCGGTTCAGCTGGGCTTCCGTGATGTAGCCGTGCTTCAGGAGAAGTTCGCCGATGCGCATCCGGGTAGAATTTCGCATCTGGACGCCCAGGACATTCGTAAGGACTTCCTCGCTTACCATCCCGAGGCGCACGAGAATCTTGGAAAGCGCGATGCCCGTGCGTTCGTGCTCGCTCTGCGCATGTTTCAGTTGATCTTCATCGATGACGCCCTGCCGCAGCAGGAGTTCGCCGATTTTCGATTTTCCTTGGCTCATAAATGGGACCAGCAGCTCGCTTGAATGATTTCCGTTTCTCCGGCGAAATTCCGCATTTCCACGCCCGAACCTTCGAACGCTTCGCCTACGGGATAGACCGGGATTTTGTTGTCCGAGAATATAACTTTTGGAAGGTCCGACGTGAAGAGCAGCCGGTAATCTTCACCACCTTTAAGCCAGAATTCCCGAGGATCGATTCCGTACTTTTTGGCTAGCAGGGAAGCTCCGGGATGCACCGGAATCTTCGATTCGTCGATCCGGATTTTAACGCCCGAGGAAAGCGCGAGGTGGTTGAGTTCCGAGCTCAGACCGTCCGACAGGTCGATGCAGCCTCCACGGACCCCGACGCGCAGGAGTTTCGCCCCGAACCGTTCGTCGATTTTCGGCGACAGATGTTCCGCGACAACTTCCGAAAGTTCCGGGTCGGAAGCCTTTCCGTGCAAAAAAGCCCAAAGACCGGCTGCGCTCGCACCGAGAGGTCCCGAAACATAGACCGTATCTCCCGGACGCGCCCCCGAACGGCGGAGTAACTTTCCGTCCACAAGCCCGAGCATCGTAATCGAAAAAAGCCCCGCATCCGAAGAGACGATGTCGCCGCCGACAAGGGAAATTCCCCGCTTCCGAAATCCGTCGGCAAAGGCTTTCGCCACGCGTTCCCGAACCGACCGTTCCCAGTTCCTGTTCACGCAGATGCCGAGGAGCGCGATTTTCGGGATGCCGCCCATCGATGAAATATCCGAGACATTCGATACGATGCACTTTTCCACGGCTTCTTCCGGCGACGACCAGTCCAGGCGGAAATGCGAATTTTCAGCGGACATGTCCTTCGTCACAAGCCAGCCGTCAAAGGCGGCGCAGTCGTCCCCCGCCCCGAACCAGAAGCGTTCCCGCGGAGAAGCTCCGTCCATCGGGACATCGCAAGCAAGGACCTTTTTGATGAAGTCGAATTCCCCGAGAGGGGGAAAATGCAGAGAAGAATTTTCCATTTCGGAAAAATCTAACTTTTTTAGTTATCTTTACGCCGTGGGCCATATTTTTTTCATAGCGGACTCCTCCGCGACCGACCTTTCGGAACTTTCCAACTGGACACTCGATTGGATGCTTTCCCATGATATGCCTGCGGACACGGCCATCTACAGCTGCCAGGGAATCCGCCAAGGCGAAAAGGCGCTCGAAACACCGCTTTCCCAGGGAGAATCCCCCGCGCTGATCGTCCTCGACCACGGAGCCTCCCCGACTAGCGAATCCGTCGCCTTCGGGAAAAAGCTCCGCGATGCAATTCCCGAATCCTGGATAGTCGAGCTCGTCGAGAAGGACTACCCGCTGCCCGATCGGAGCGACGAAGCGTTCTTC
>JBNMGX010000142.1:0-5723 GCA_050872465.1 Hallerella sp. | reverse complement strand
GATTCGCTCGCCCGCAGACTAGCCCGCAGGCTTTCCAGTTTTTCCTTGGCGCCTTTCGTCTGGATGTATTGTTCTTCCAGCTGCAACAAAATGCCGTCCGCCGCATAGTTTTCCTTGAGCTTCAGGCTGCGAAGTTCCGTCCGGGCGGACACGTAGGAACTCCAGCTGTTCCAGACATTCAAATTGTAGCGCACTCCGAAACCGAACGCACCGGAAATCTTGTTCACGGCATCCTGCGCAAAGGCGTTTTTCTGGATAGCGGTCCGGTCGCCCGCCCACGATTTCACGTATGTAAATTCCCCCATCAAAAAGAACTGCGGACCGAGCTTCGCCTCGGCGAGTTCCAGCTGGTACTTCCGGGCGTCAAGCCCTGCGTTCAGACGCTTCAAATCCGGGTGGCGTTCCACGGCGATATTTCGGGCCTCGTCAAGAGAGGGAAAGTATTCCGGGCGTTCCGCAAGAACGGTATCCATCGGAGCAAAGACTTCCGACGAATCCAATCCGAGCGAAAACTTCACGGCGAGCTTGACGCGTTCAAGCCCGCTCCGCGCATCGATTTCCGCTTCGTCAAGCGTGTGGCGCCCGGCCTTGAGCTTTAACAGGTCGGTCTGCGAGACATTCGGCGAATCATCGTCTAGCGCCTCTTCCAATTTTTCTTCCGCCCGATCCATCTGCCTTTTCGCGTCCGAAACCAAACGGTTCATTTCAAGCGCCAAAAGATAGTTGTAATAATATGTCTGCAATTCCACGTTCTTTTCGTGTTCCTTGCCGACAACATTCATCGTCTGCTGGCGGAGATCCGCCTCCGCGGCTTTTTTCCCGACTTTATACTGTCCGTAATTCAACGGCTGGACCGCCTTGATCTGCGTTCCGAAAAACGGTCCCATCTTGGTAAAGTCCCACGTATCGACCGAATCACCCCAATCATCGACGCTCTCCTTTAAACCGGGAGCCGGTCCCACCATCATGGAAACTTCAAACTTGGAAAGAATCGCCGACGCCTTAATTTCATCAAGCTTGTTTTTCTTGGCCTCGGTCGTGTAGCGGGATTCCTGGAGAATCGGATCCTTTTGAAGCCCGCGCGCCACAAAGCCTTCGCAGTCATAGCGCACTTCCGTTGCGAAAGCGACCGTCAAAAGCAAGAAGGGCAAGAACCGAAAAATCATTTTGTCAAATTTAGAAATCTCTTACCGCTCTCCGATTCTCTCTCCGATAAGGCGCTGTAATTTCCGATATTTGGCGAGAACTTCTTCATAATAAAAAGACGGAATCGGCGAACGTTCCCGAATTTTCGCATCGACGCTTCCCTGCCCCATATTGTAAGCGATTATCGCCTTTTTCAAGTCGCCATAACGCCCGACGAGACGCATCAGGTAAGCACTTCCCACGACGATGCTCACCTCGGGACGCATCAGGTCTTCCGCCCGTTCCACCTTTATCCCGAAGCGTTTTCCTATCGTCTGCGCCGTCGGGATTTTCAGCTGCATCAGCCCATACGCCCCCGATTCCGCGCCGCTCCGAAAGCGACCTTTCGCAAAGGGATTTCCGTGGCTTTCCTGAAAGACGATCGCAGGAATCAGAAGCGGGTCAAAGCCGTAATTTCGCGAGATCATCCAGATTTCATCGCTCAGCATCGTCTTCTGGTTCTCGGACAGATGATTTTTGGAAACAATGTCCAGTGCCAAATATATTTTACCGTAATCCAAAGTCCAAGCCTGGTATTTTCCCCATTCCGCAATTTCCTTCTGCAGATGCGCTTCCCGGTTGGAAAGCCGCCTAGCTTCTACCGAATGATAAACCCAAAAGCCGATAAACGCCAAGAGCCCCGCCACGAGAACGGCAAGAACAATCCCCACCGAAAAAGCGGACAGCCGAACGCTATTTTTCACGACGACGTTCCTCAAGCCGATCCAAGTATTTTGTCCAGCTGCGAATTCGGACTTCCGCCTTTTTGGAAGTTGTCGAATCGACAACCAGTCCGAGATTTTTTAACGGGCCGATCATCGACTGGAGATATTCCAACTCACCCTGCATTTCCCGAGATTCGTTTTCCAGCTCGACAAGGCGGTTTTCCCGAGCGCGAATATCTTCGCCCTGGCTGCGGATAATTCCATACAAAGTAACGAACCAGCAAATGAATACGACGACTAGAATCATCGCGATTATCGGACTCATCCGAATTCCAGTCTGCTTACTGTAAGAGACCCCGGCAGTAACCAGCGTTTTAAAAATTCCAGGTCGCTGGTATTTTTTCCAGTTTTCCGTCACCGTAAAAATATGCGAATACCGGCTAAAATAGTTTCTATTTTCCTCGCCCCGAAAAATCAGTACGAGTTCTGCATTTTTCTGTTTGCATTTTTCCAAAAAATCCAGAAACATCGAAAGATATTCTTCTTCCGTAAAGCGAGCCTTGTCGATGTCCAAAAACCAGATTTTCCCGGGGCCTTCCAACAAGCTCATCACCTTTTCCCGAAAGGATGCCTGCTGCGAAAAGCCGAACGTTCCGCTGATCCGGATGTAGATTTCACCGGCGGATTCTTCCACAAACAGGTCGATCTGTTCCGCATTCATAAAAAGAACCCTCGCCGTGAAAAGTCCATCTGGATTTTTAGGTTTTCAATCTTTTGCCCGACCAGATTCAAATCCCAGAATACAAACAGGCGAATTCCTTGAACGACAGTCGGTGCCGCCGAATGGTTCGCTCCCATGATCCAGCTCAAAGCGATACTTGCCGGACGCGAAAAGCGGAACCGGAAAGCATAGGAAAGGATTCCGTCCTTCAATACGACTTCCGACGCCGAAGGATAGAGCAGCGGCATCGATGATTCCAGGGGAATTTTCTTCCCGTCGATTTTCAGATCATAGGCACGCTTTTCGTGAAGCCTGCGAAATCCGAGATTCAGCTCGGAACCGAAATAAGCGTTCAAATCCGAGAAGGTCCCGTTCGAAAGCGCATAGGAAACTTCCAAAGCGGAACTTTTTCTTTTCAGCGAAAACTCCTTTTCCACATGCAGCACATGTCGCTCATTTTCGATATCCGCCATCTGTTCGGAGCGCATCAAAACACCGAGCGAATCCTCCCGACGTTCGATTTGATAATCGTATGGAGCGACCAAGACGCCAAGACAATCGTTGAGCGCCGACTCCACCTGCTTTAATCCGGAAACCGAAGGTGCGAGCAGGTGATCCACAAACGCCCGGGGAATATCTCCGTTTTGTTGCGAAGAACTCACCAGATTAACCTGGGCAGGCTTGTAGATAAGCGATCGCAGGGAAGCACCCGCATACTGTTCCAAAAGGAACTGTAAATCCGAATTATTTGCCAGAATCTGCCGATAACCGTTCCGCAAGAAATCCGAAACTTCCACCCGGCGACCGTCGAGCCTTGCCAGCTTCTCGATTTCCCTTTCTACGGCGATGATCTGGCGATTGCCGTTCCAGCGAACCACGGGACTGCGGATTCCCCTTTCATCATACAGGTCCGCATAGTATTCCGGAGCCATCACCGGCAAAAATTTTTCCCGCACAAGCAAAAGCTCCTTTTCGCCGAGAAGAGCCTCCGCATGGGAGTTTGCAATCAGTAAGGATTTGTGCATCAAATCCGCTTCCGGGCGACGCAAGAGCAGTTCCCGGCAGCTGCGCGAACCGTCGGGAAGCCCCACTTCGTTTCCTACATCGCTCATCAGGTTCACTTTTCCGCTAGAAGGCTCTTCGAGCAAATGCGAAAGCGTCCAGAATACAAATGGGAAGCGCGTCAAGTTTTCCTGTAACCGGTCAAAAAACGCGTCAATCGAAGCCGCATCCGCCATCGGGACCGGAAGCGAAAGCGTCCACGTATTTTCGCTTTCCCCTAGGGATTCGAGTTTCGCCTGAAACATCGGAGCGTCCAGCAAAACAGCTTCGCCCAGATCCCGGGCGACCGGCAAGAGCTGCATCACGGAATCCCGATCCTCGGTCGTAAACCATCCCGTTACACGTGTCGCAAGGCCAAGAGTTTCCTGCAAGCTCCGCTCCGAAACAAGCGTGTAGCGAAATCCCTGTTTCGCAAGGACTTCGGTCATCGCGATTTCCCACGCCATCGAGGAATTGAAATATCCGACGGGTTCCGTCCGAAACACCTTTTCAAGAATCTTCGAAAGTTTTTTCAGCTGCAGTTTCTGGAGCTCGGTCGGAAAGAGCGGAAGCATCGGGTCGTAAAATCCCCCGCCGAGAATTTCAAGCCTCCCGTCGTGAATCGCTTCCCGCATTTCAACCACATCGGCGATATTCAGGCGGTTCCAAGATTCTGCGACGCATCCCGGCACAAAAAGCGAAAAGCGCATTTTTCCGACTTTCAAAAGCGCATTCACCCGTTTGGCGATTTGTGAAAACAGAGGTTCGAGCGCCACCTTCTCCAGGGAAAAAGGCGCCTTGACATAAAGCAATATGGCGAACTTCAGGGGTTTCATTCCCTAAAAATAACTTCAGAGACTTCTAAAAATCCAATTTTCAAAAATTTGCCGACAACACATCGCACAAGAAGCCCGCCAAATGCATAAAATCGGAAAAATGCACAGTCATTCAAGAAAAAGCAAAAATTTCGCCTTTTTCAGAAACGACAAATCTATATTATGAGAAAAGGAACTTTTCTAAAGGATTTCACATGCTTACTTATCAAGACGCTTTCGCTATCGCCGCCAAGGCTCATGCGGGTCAGACCGATAAAGCCGGCGGACCTTATATCGATTTTCTTCAAAATGTCGCGGATTACCTAAAAAGCAAGGGAGAACCCGAAGAAGTCCAAATTCTCGCGCTTCTGCAGGACTGTTTAACCGCGTCCACCAAGATGACTCCGGAAGACCTGATCCAGGCCGGTGTTCCAGCAGAAACGGTCGAACTTATCCAGAAAATGACATACCACAAGAACCAGGCGTGGATAGACGAATACAGCTGCAAGCTGATGGCGGAAGGCGTCCCCGCCGAAGAGGCGACTTACGAAGCCCGAGAAAAGGAATTCGTCAACTTTGTCAAGACGCTGAAATCCAATCCGGTCGCCGCCAAGGCGAAATCGGCGATTTTGAACGTTCTCCTCGAAGACAAGTATATTCACCGCCAAGAACGCCGCGAACTCAAGACCAAGTTCCGCCTCAAGAAATACAAAGCGGCAATCGAAGCCCTTGAAGAATGAAAACAGAAAAGGATGTCTTTTAGAAAGGCCTCCTTTTTCTACATTTAAACCGCCTTTTAAAACAGGCTTAGAAAGGACAATGCCATGAGCAAGACAATCTATAATTTCAGCGCCGGTCCATCCACGCTGCCGAAACAAGCCACCAAAGAAGCCGCCGAAGCGATTGCAAACTTTGCAAATACCGGCGTAGGCATTCTTGAAATCAGTCACCGCACTCCGGCAGTCGAAGGGATGGTCGAAGACACAAATGCGACTCTCCGCAAACTGATGGGCATTCCCGAAGACTATGAAATCGTCTATCTGGGCGGCGGCGCTTCGCTCCAGTTCTGCATGGTCCCGATGAACCTGCTCGACGAAGACGGCAAGGCCGACTACATCAACACGGGCGTTTGGGCAAACAAGGCGTTGAAAGAAGCAAAGGCTCTTGCAAGCGGAGTCAAGGAAATCGCGACTTCCAAGCCGGACAACTACACGCACCTCCCAACCGAATTCACCCAGACTCCGGGCGCAACCTACCTGCACATCACGAGCAACAACACGATTTACGGAACCGAAT
>JBNMGX010000141.1:0-5763 GCA_050872465.1 Hallerella sp. | reverse complement strand
TTACCGCATCATTTACGAAATCATCGACGATATCAAGAATACGGTCGAAGGTCTTCTCAAGCCGACGACTCGCGAAGAACTTACCGGCGAAGCGGAAATTCGTCAAATCTTCCGCATTCCGAAGGTCGGCATTATCGCGGGCTGTATGGTTACGGACGGCGAAGTCGATCGCAACAGTCGTGTCCATGTCTATCGAAACGGCGTAGAACTCGGGCAGACCGAAGTCCAGTCGCTGAAGCGTCACAAGGACAATGTCAAGTCCGTTGCGCGCAGTTTCGAATGCGGTATCGGCCTGAAGGGTTATGACAATCTGCAGGAAGGCGATACGCTGATGTTCTTCAAGGAAGTCACCGTTGCCCGTACCCTTGCCGATGTCGCTCGCGATGAAGCGTTGGCCAAGGCGAAGAAGGATGCGGAAGAAAAGGCGAATGCCGAAAAGAAGGATGCCTGATGCCTAGAAATTCCCACAGCCACAGCAATCGTCGCGTGCCGCGGACCGTGCGGCTGGATGAACAGTTTCGCGAAGAGATCAGCAAGCTTTTGATGAAAGGGCTCAAAGATCCGCGGGTCGGTTTCGTGACGATTAGCCGGGTGGAAATCACGAACGATCTGAGCTATGCGAAAGTCTATATTTCGGTGCTCGGGTCGGACAGGGAAAAGGCTTCGTCCCTCATCGGGCTTCGGAATTCTTCGGGATTTATCCGCACTTATCTGGGCAAGGCTCTCAAGATCCGCAAGATTCCCCAGTTGAATTTTGTCCTCGACGAAAGCCTTGACCATGCGATGCACATCGAAGAGATTCTCGCGGAACTAAAGGATTCGGGTGAACTCTAATCCTTCGTTTTCGGGATTGATTTTGCTGGACAAGCCTTTTGGCGTTACCTCGTGTAACGCCCTTTTTCCCTTGCGGAAAATTTTCAAGACGCGGCGGGTCGGCCATGCGGGTTCGTTGGATATGCGGGCTTCTGGGCTGATTGTCGCTGCGGTCGGTCGGGCGACAAGGCTTTTGCCCTTTGTGGAAGCCGGTGAAAAATCCTACACTTTCTGTGCGCACTTTGGGTATTCGACCGATACGGATGAATGGGACGGTGAGCTTCTCCGGGAAGATGCTTCTTCCGCTGCGATTTCCGAAGAGGAAATTATCAGGATTCTGCCAAATTTTATCGGGGAAATTGAGCAGGTCCCGCCGGGATTCAGCGCGGTCAAGCTCAACGGTCGTCGGGCTTCGGACCTTGTTCGCAAAGGTCATTCGGTCGAATTGAAGGCTCGGAAAATTTTCATCCGGAACTTGCGCTTGGAAGGTTCTTGCGAAGCTCCCCAAAATGCCGCGGGAAAGATTCGGTCCTCTTACCGATTTTCCTGCGACTGCTCCAAGGGAACCTATATCCGCTCGCTGGTGCGGGATATGGCCGTCGCTCTTGGAACTTTCGGTGCGGTTTCCGAAATCCGTCGCACGCGAATCGGGCATTTGAAACTGGAAGATGCCGTGAAACCGGAATCGCTTAGCGAAACTTCTCTTCTCAAACCCCAGGACTGCATGGATTTTCCGGTGGTCGAACTGACAGACAGACAGGTTCGGGCGTTTCAAAACGGTCGCGCGATTACGTGGAATTCTTCTGAACTGGCAAATTCGGAATTGATCTTTGCTGTCGATAAATGTGGGGAACTCAAGGCTGCGTGCGTCCTCTCCGAGGGAATGCTCGCTCCGAAATTTTATCTGGGAATGGAAAATGCCTGAACCGAGAGCCGTTACGGTGGGAAATTTTGACGGATGCCATCTGGGACATCAGGAAATTTTCCAGATTCTCCGGACAGAAGCCAAGGCTAAAGGGCTGCTCCCGACGGTCGTTTCCTTTGAACCGCATACACGCCATGTCCTAGGCGTTCCGGGACATCCGGCGCTCTTGACGACAACCGAAGAGAAAGAACAGTTCATCCGTTCCCTGGGACTTGAGTTCGTCGCCCTGCCGTTTTCCCGGGAAGTCGCCGAAGAGCCTTTCCAACGTTTTATCCAAAATGAAATTTTAAACAAATTAAATGCGAAGTTTCTGGTTCTCGGGCATGACCATCGATTCGGTGCCGCAGGCAAGGGAAGCTTTGAAGCGATTCTTTCCGCATTTCCGGAGCTTTCCGCCATCCAGGCTTCCGCCAAGTACAAGGACGGCGAAATTTTAAGCTCGTCGAGAATTCGAAACGCCTTGGAAAATGGAGCCGTGGAGCGGGCGAATACTTTTCTTGGAAGGCCCTATCGGATTTGTGGAAAAGTCGTTGTGGGAAAACAGCTGGGCAGGACGATTGGATTTCCGACGGCAAATGTCCAGACGGGAGCGTACAAGTTAATTCCCAAATACGGTTCCTATGCCGCAATCGTTCGCTTGGAAAACGGTGAAGCCCACAAGGCCGTCGTGGGAATCGGGCTTCAACCGTCGATCGGAAACTTGCCTCTTGCCGTTGAAGCGCACCTTCTCGATTTTTCGGGAAATCTCTACGGGCAAAGAATCGGCGTGGATTTGCTCACGTTTATCCGTCCGGAACAGAAGTTCTCATCGATTGAAGATTTGAAACGTCAAATCGGGATGGATGCGGACTTTGTACGAAATTACTGAGGAACCTTTAGACAGCGGATTGCGTTGAGAACGGCGAGAATCATCACGCCGACATCTGCAAAGATCGCCATCCACATATTGGCAAAGCCGAACGCTCCGAGGATTAGGCATATCGCCTTGACCGCGATGCAGAAAGAAATGTTTTCCTTGACAATGCCCATGCACTTTCTGGAAATTTTAATCGCCGTCGAGATTTTTAGCGGATCGTCGTCCATCAGAACAATGTCCGCTGCTTCGATGGCTGCGTCGGAACCTAGCGCTCCCATGGCGATTCCCAAGTCCGCCCGGGAAAGCACCGGTGCGTCGTTGATTCCGTCTCCGACAAAGGCTGTCGTTTCTCCGCTTGATTTTTTCTGTTGCAGAAACTCTTCGACTTTTTTCACCTTGTCTGCGGGAAGAAGCCCTGCGAAAAAACGGTCAATGTTTAATTTGTGCGCAATATCCTCGGCGACTTTGGGAGAATCCCCGGTGAGCATCACCGTCTCTTTGACACCGCATTTTTTCAGTTCCTCGATGGCTTTTTGCGCATGGGGCTTTAGCGTATCGGAAATGACGATATGCCCGGCGTATGTCCCGTCGATGGAAACGTGAATGACCGTTCCGATGTGATGACAGCCGTGCCATTTGACGCCGAGATCGTCCATCAGTTTGCTGTTTCCTGCATAGACCTTTTTCTCGTTGACCGTGGCGGAGATGCCGCGGCCCGAAATTTCGGTGACATCCCCGACCGCGCATTGGTCGTTTTCCTTGCCGTAGGCTTTCTTGAGGGAAGAGGCAATTGGGTGCTTGGAGTAGCGTTCGACATGGGCGGCGATGTGCAGAAGCTCTTCTTTGTCGAGAATGTCGGGGTGAATGGTCGAAACTTCGAAATTTCCGCAGGTCAGGGTTCCCGTCTTGTCAAAAAAGATAGTTTTTGTTTGCGAAAGCCTTTCTAGAAAATTGGAACCTTTGACGAGAATGCCCGATCGGGATGCACCGCCGATACCCGCAAAGAACGAAAGCGGAATGCTCACAACAAGCGCACACGGGCAGCTGATGACTAGGAAGGTCAATGCCCGATAGATCCAGACGGTCCATTCGGGAGAATTTCCGAGAAGAAGCGAGAGGACGGGAGGCAGCAAGGCGAGAGCGACAGCGGAAATCGTGACGATTGGCGTGTAAACCCGGGCAAACTTGGTGATGAAGTTTTCCGATTTCGACTTTTGGGAACTGGCATCTTCAATTAAGTCGAGAATTTTTGAAGCGGTCGATTCGCCAAATTCCTTTGAAGTGCGGATTTTGAGAAGCCCTGAAAGGTTGATGCTTCCCGAAAGAACTTCATCGGAAGTCGAAACGTCGCGGGGGAGCGATTCTCCGGTGAGAGCGACCGTGTTAATCGCCGAGGCGCCTTCGATGACAATGCCGTCGATGGGAATTTTTTCTCCGGGTTTGACAACGATGATCGATCCAACGGCAACATCGTCCGGCGAAACTTTTTCGAGGGAACCGTCTTCCTTTTCGATGTTTGCGTAATCCGGTCGAATGTCCATCAGTTGGGAAATGTTCTTGCGGCTTTTGCCTACCGCATAGCTTTGGAACCATTCCCCGATTTGATAAAAAAGCATCACGGCGACCGCTTCGGCGTAATCTCCCGTTTTAAAGAATCCGAGCAAAATGGCTCCGATGGTTGCGACGGACATCAACAGATATTCATCGAAAGGTTGCCGATGCCAGATGCCTTCGAGCGCCTTTTTGAGAACATCATAACCGACAACCAGGTAGGGAATTAGGTAGAATAAAAAACGGAAGCAACCATCGGCAGGGATAAAGTGCAGCGCGATGAGAAGGATTGCGGCGACAATTATCCGGCAAAGGTTTTTCTTTTGCTTTTTATCCATCGTAAAACTCCTGATCTATCGGTAAAAGTTCTAGAAAAATACTTCGCAGTCGGATTCGACTTTTTTGCAGTTTTCACGGACTGTATTCATCACGGCTTTTTCGTCTGCGCCCTCGTCGAATTCCACTTTCATTTTGAGCAGCATGAAATTGACCGTCGCCTCCTTGATGCCTTCGGTTTTCCTGGCGGCGTCTTCCATCTTTTGGGCGCAAACCGGGCAATCGACAGCGATTCTGTAGCTCTTTTTCATCGGGACCTCTTTGGTTTGGTTTATCAAACGATTAAATGTTTGTTTAATCGTTTATCTCAAATATAATTCGGGACTTTCCCCGTGGCAAGATGAAGTTCGGAGAAATTTTCGGATTTCCGTATCGGAACGAGAATTTCGAGTTTTGAAAACCGCGATTCCTGGTGTGGCTTTTTCTATCTTAAAGAGAAATTTTTTCACCGGAAGGACTCTAAAATTGTCGCACAATCATCCCGTTACCGAAAAAGAACTGATCCTTGCGAAACGGATGCCTACCGAGCGCGCGGCAACGCAGGTTGCGGGCGCGCTGAAGCAGTTGGGAGATGTTTCCCGTCTGCGGATTTTCTGGCTGCTCTGTCACGCGGAGGAATGTGTGACGAATATCGCCGAACTGGTGGGAATGTCTAGTCCGGCGGTATCGCACCATCTGCGTCTCTTGAAAGCGGCAGGTCTTATCGAATCGAGCCGGCTCGGGAAAGAAATGTTCTATCGGGCTGCGGGGACTCCGCTGGTCAGGCAGCTCCATGTCACGATCGAATCGGTCGCGGAAATCACATGCCCGGAAGGTAAAAAATGATGGAACAGGATCACGGATTTCTGCCGATTTCCAAGGAAGACTTGGAGGCTCGCGGCTGGGACTTTGTCGATGTCGTTGTCGTTTCCGCCGACGCCTATGTCGATCACCCTTCGTTTGGCCATGCGGTCATGTCTCGCCTGATCGAGCACGAGGGCTACCGTGTCGCGATTCTTCCCCAGCCGAACTGGCGGGACGATTTACGAGATTTTAAGAAGCTCGGGAAACCTCGGCTGTTCTTTGCCATATCGAGCGGCATGGACAGCATGGTAAACCATTACACGGCGGCAAAGCGGCTTCGGAGCGACGACGCGTTTACTCCCGGCGGCAGGGCTGGATTTCGACCGGACCGTGCGACTAGTGTCTATGCGAAAATTTTGAAACAGCTCTATCCGGATGTTCCGATTGTCATCGGTGGGCTGGAATCGAGCTTGCGACGCATCAGCCATTATGATTACCC
>JBNMGX010000140.1:0-5768 GCA_050872465.1 Hallerella sp. | reverse complement strand
GTAGCCCACGATGTTCGTGCGGTTCTGGTAGGTGACGTCGCGCTCGCCATAATCCGTGCGAGTCATTGCTCAGCTGGAAAGGAAAAGGGCTGTTGCGAAAAGAATGATGATTTTCATAATGGTGTCCTTTTTTGGAAAAAGGTAGAACGAGTTGTCAATACCAGCGGAAACCTTGACGCTTCATGCAATTTGAAACAAAGTCTCCTCGTTCTACATGGTCTTTTCCTGCCTCGTATTCGCATTGGGCTAGGGCGTTTTCTGTTTCGAAGTCGCTGACGCCCTGTTTGTGCCAACCGACTGCGCAGCTGGAAAGGAAAAGCAAGAAGAAAAGGCTGAGGATTGCGATGAGTTTGTTCATGTTTGTTCTCCTGTTAATACAGATACCATTCCCATTCGAGGTAATACTTGCTGCTCTCGTAATCGGACTGCTTCACGGTCGTATAATTGCTCAGGTAGCCGATGTTGCTTCGGTAGTAACAATAGCCCGAGCTGTAATCATCGTCGAAAAATGCGTCTTCATCGATAACTTTTGGGCATACGTATATTTTTTCTGTGTTGGCAGGGACGGCGAATGTTATTGATTTTGTTCCTGACCAGTAACCTTGATTGGACAGGTCTAGCATAAGTCCTGTATTTTTTGTTGTCGTGTCGCCTGTGATGTTTACAAACTTAAGCTTGAACGAAATTTCCGGATCACCGTCAGTAAGGCTGCTTTCGTCAAATTTCACCCTTTGTTCGTAGTAAGTGAGCGTAAATTTCAAGGTCTTTGCCGTTTCCGTGTAATAGCTTGCGCTAGAACTGGAGTAGTAGTAATAATACGAGCTAGAACTGGAATAACTATTGCACTGATATCCATAGTTGGTGCAGCACCAATAGTCGGAGTGTGTAGAAGTTCCGTAGTAGCAGGCGTTCGCTTCGCTTGTCGAAGAGCTGCTTTTATTGCACTGGTAGCCGTAATTCTTGCAGCACCAGGAATCCGTATGCGTGGATGTGCCATAAAAGCAAGCGGCTTCTTCGTTTGCAGATGAGGACATTTTCCATTCCTGATGGGCCACTTCATCGTCGATTTTGTCTTCGACTGCGGAGAGGGCGTTCTCGTCGCTGCAACCGATGGCGAAAATGGCGAGGATGGCGAAGAACGAAAATTTTGTAATTTTTTTGTACATAAAGAAATCTCCGCTAGAAAGCGATGTCGAGTTTTATTTGCCAGGTATCGTCTGTGTCATAAGGTTCTGTTATGTCGTCAGCGAATGTGCTGAGCGAGTGTATCAGCCATTGGAATTCCAGGGAAACGTGGCGGAAAATTTCCAGACCGAATCCGAAGTATCCCGTAAATTCAAAATCCTTTGCCTCGTAGGGACTGGAATCCCAGCTGTCCCAGCCGTCGCCGTAGCTTTTATAATAATATTCGCTATCATAGTTGTAACCTTCGACATACCAGTTGTACCAGGCGTAAATCGGCTTGCGTATGTTGAAATTGTAGCTGAAGAACGGGCAAAATCCCTTCCATGTCGGGAATCCGAAGCGGAGCTCCAGGGGAAATTCCGCAACCAGGTTGTGGTACTGGATTCCTGCATCAAAGTAATAGTCGCTGTAATAACCGATGCGCAGCAAATCGTAATCCGCATACTGATAGACCGCATTCGCTCCCATTTGGAACGATCCGTACTTGTAAAAATAGGTGCGGATAAAGACGCCGAGGCCTGCCGCGATGCTCCCGTTGCGCGAAACGTCTTTTCCGGCGAGACCGTTGTCGTAAATCTGCCCGATATGCAGCGAAAGCCCGAGATAAAGAACGCGCCAATGATCTTTCGAGTTGTTCGCTGTTACCGGAACTGGTTTTTCGCTTTTGTCAATTCCCTTTTTGGGCAAAATGCGGAGCGAATCGCCGAGTTTCGCCGTTGTGTCTTGCGGAACGAAAATGATGGCGTTGCTCTTGGTTGTATCCGGATTGTTTTCTTTCGCCCGGCGAATGTCGATAAGGAAAAAGTCTTCCTTGCGGAGCGTGACGAAAAACGAGGATGTCCGTGTTGCCGTGGAATACGAATAGATGAAATCCGCTGTCGCTTTTAACTGTTCGTTGCGCTTGATAAAGTCTTGGAGCTTTTGCATGCTGTCCGCCTTGGCTTTTTCGGCGATGCGGAGTTCCTGTTCGGCAAATGCGGTGCAGCCACACAGGTTCTCGATTCGGATGCAGTTGCTGTCAGCGGATTTTTCGGCAGGGCAGAAAGCGCAAAAATTCTTGCAGTCGTCGCTCAACGCTAGGAGCGGTTCTAAACCTGTCGAATCCTTTAATCTTGAGGAGTCCGCTTGTTCCGCTTTGTAGAATTTCAGTCTCTTTTTGGAAACGGGAATTTTCGCCTTTTGAAAATGACTCAGCGTATCGCCTGAAAACGCAAGCTGAAAGGCGCAAAATTCCGTGTTGCAGCTGTCCTGGATGTTCTTGGCGAGGCTTGCCGTCGCCTTCGATTGGAGCTCTTCCCTTGAAGTTTCTACTTGCCTGATGCTGTCGAGAAGGGCGTTGCAGTGGCAGAGCGAGTCGATTCGGCTGCAGGTGGAATCCGCAGGGTTTTCGACACAAGGCTTGCAGAGAGAAGCGCACATCTCGTTTGCAAAGAGCGATGCGGTAAGAAGAAAAATTCCGAAAACGGTGAATTTCATAGAAACCTTTGGTTAGTTATTCAACAAGACGATGGCGGAAAGTGCAGTCGCAACACCGATAACAGCGACGATTAGCCAGTTGGTCGTCTTTGTTTCGGCGGTGCGGTTGTCCTGCACCTTGTTGTATTTTTCCATCCGTTCGATGCCGATGAGCTTGTTGTCCTTGATGAGCATGGCGAGAAATTCGTTGCGTTCGCCCCAGGCTCCGTTTACCCGGTCATTATTGTTCGGCTTGTATTCGACGCCGTTCTTTACGGTAGCGAACAGTGCCGGGTGGTAATTGTAGATAAAGTAAATCGTGTCGCCGCTGTATTCGGTGACGACAGGGTTTCCCATGACGGGAAACCATTCGTTCAGATTCGGATGCTGCAATGCGTATTGCAGGTCGCTGTCATCGATCCAGTTTTCCCTGAGCTGGTATCTCGACGTGGCGCAGCCCGTGATAAGGAATATGGCGAAAAGAATAAGGGTAAGCTTTTGCATAAATTTTCTTCTTAGGGAATGTCGTTCGGCATGATGCCGTATCTGCGAACTTTTTCGATGTCAATTAGTTCGGATTCGCCGGATTCAAAGGTCCCCGCATCGACTTCTTCGTTGTAGCGGTCGGTTGCGCTGGAATTGGCGTATTTGAATGTCGAAGTTTCATATCCAATCAAAGTGGTTTCCACAAAATCCAGCGTATCGGAATCTTCATCGACACGCCATCCGACAAAAGCGTGGCCTGGAACGCTGACGATAAAGGCTTGCATCCCGAGAGCTTCCAGAATGGATGCGAAGAGTGCCGTGGTCTCGATACACAGCCCATCCCTTGAACGCAAAACTTCTATCGGGTAGTTGATTTTTTGCCCGCGGCTTCCGGCATTGTTATTTTGTACATAGTTGATGTGTCTGCTTTGGAGAACTTCAAAAACGGCTTGTACAACCCGCTTGGAACTCGCCGCGATATTCTTGTCTGCCGAGTATTTTTGATAGACTTTTACCGTTCCGTCGGGAGGTTTCGCAGACAGATCGTCTAAAATATTTTGCAGGGAATCCATTCCGGGCGTAACCCAGACTGCCCACCACCAGTTTCTGTTTTCAACACCTTGGTATTCTGCTCCGTTAATTTGTACGGGATGAATCGTTGTCGGTTCGGATGATGCGTAGAATAAAACCTCGTGGTCGTTTTCGAGAGCGTAAGCCCGAACTTGGAATTGCGCCTGGGCGGGAGCCTTGAGGTCTAGATATTTTTCCGGTTTGAAGCGAATTTGCGGAGCGAAAATTTCGGAAGTGTCCGGATTTACGAAATCTGTTACGCTTCCCGTATCGCTGAAGTTATCGACCCAGGCCTTGACGAGAATTTTTTTATAGGAACAGGGCGTTGCCGAGAAATAGGAATTTTGGCATTCATTGCGGACCCGGATGGAGATGGGGTAAGGTTTTGTAAAATTCTTATACATCAGGGGATATTGGTTGGCGAATGCCGTGTAAATATCTTCTTTTACGGTATAGGAAGAGGCTTCCAGATACTTGATGACGCTCTGGGAATAGATGTCGTAATAGACGCTGTCGTAGAGCTTTGCGTAGAGCGAATCGTAATCGGCGCGTTTTAGGCTGTCGATAAGAGCTTCCCTCGTCGAATCCATCCAGCTCGACGAAAAGGCGTTGTTGAAAAGGGCGTTATAGACCGTATCGATATACGGCTTGGCGTACAGGGAATCCCAGAGCGTTCCCGTGATTTCGCTTCGGATAACGTTTGCCAAGGAGTCAACGTTGACGGTTGCGTCCTTTCCACTCGCTCCGTTTTCTCCGCTGCATGCAAGGCTCAAGACGGAGAAAATCCCGATTAGCATCCATTTTTTCACCATAAAGGTTCCTTTTTCGCGAAAACGGTTCGCAACGGTTTGGGGAGCTTGGAACAGAGCCTTTTGGGTGCAAAAAAGGCGTGGGTTCCGTTTTTCGCTTGCTTGCAGACTGAGGTTCGGCAAAACCTATACGCACAAACAGACGACAACGACCCACGCCCCGAACGGGACGTGAGCGTTTGCAGGCTTATTCTCTGCGTGTGAATTTTGCCGATTCCAGTCTCGAGAATAAGGCGCAAAAGCTCTTGAAAATCCGGTTGCGATTTCTCGCTATGTGTTATAAAAATAAGAGAAAACGATATTGTTGTCAATACCGTGCCGTGAAACTTATCACTTGTTTGATGATTCGTCTCGAAATCTCTATATTTTTGTGTATTCATCGGTCTCTGGAAGATGGGATCGAAAAATAAATGTAAAATTTTATTCTTATTTAGAACGTTTTTTTTTCTTATAACTTTTAAGTTGCGGGGAAAATACGCAGCCCGGGCGGCTCATGCGCAGGATTTGTTGCCGAATCAGTCTGTGAACTGTCGGGCTGCGATTATCGGGGCGCGGGCGTCAGTCGTTTCCGCGCTTTCCGCCGGACGGTTGTCCCGGATTCTTTGACGGATATCCGGCACCGTGCGGATCGTGCTTGGGCTGTGGCATAAGAGCCTCCTATGAAAGTCTCGAAAGGAATTTTTCAAGACATCTAGAAAGCTAGTTTTGTGTTTGGGGACAATCGGGGACAAATTTTAGGGTTCGGAATTTTCTTCTTCAGCGATAATCTGCTCGCGGATTTTTGACGAGAGCTTTTTCATCTCTTCGCCAATCGGGTCGTCTTTGACAAGATTTAGGAGAGGCTGTGGCTGGACTAAAATTTCACCTTTTAAAAACTGGAGGAACTCGGATAATTCGCGGTAAGATTTGAATTTTTGACTGTTGCCAATGCGTGACCGGTATTTCTTGAATTTTCCTTCCCATCGCTTGGCTTCGCGTTCGCTGTCGTCATCGCATTTGTTGTTTTCAACGCACCAGCCGTGATATTCCCGGACCGCACTGTTAAAGGATATTTTTCTTTGGGCGAGAAGCCTGTCGATTTCTTCTAGCAGGGGAGATTTGGAACTTTTCTCAGTTGGCATTGCAGTTCAGAGCGATATTTTCAAATTTATCTTTCGGGTATTCTTTCTGCAGTTTTTTTAGCGTCTTGATACAGCATTTGACCTGCCGTTCAAATTCGTAGGGACTCATGGAATGGCCTTGGGCATTGATGCAGTTGTGAAT
>JBNMGX010000139.1:0-5809 GCA_050872465.1 Hallerella sp. | reverse complement strand
TGATAATTGCATGGAAAAGGGAAGGCTCTATAACTGGGTTGCTGCGAATTATGCCTGTCCAGTGGGGTGGCACTTGCCAGATGCGGATGAGTGGGTGATTCTTTTTCAAATGATGGGCGGAACAGATATTGCGGGGTATCGGTTAAAATCAACAGAAGGATGGAGGGCGCTTGAGGCCGGTAAAGAACCGGGAGGATCTGATGAATGCGCGTTTGACTTAATTCCGGCTAAACATTCTTCTCAAAATGCAGAAGGTCTTTTTTCTGATATTTGGACAGGTACTTTAAGAACGGATGGAGGATATACAGCTTATGTTGTAAGATTCCAATTTAATTCAAATGGTGTAGAGAAAATGACACAATTTCTTGACAAATACACTCTTCGTTGTATAAAGAATTGAGACGTTGATAATGCATAAGGGTGGAATTTTCGTCTTCATTTTTTTGTACTTTTTCTTTTCTCATTCTTTTGGAAACGTTGAGTCGTATCGGAACAGCCTTTTCATTTTCCTTTCGGACAAAGACGGAAGTTCAAATCCTTATGTCAAATCTGGAATCTATGATTATGTTTCTACGAGAATTGCCGGCGACATAGGAAGTCTCTATCCTTATTCCATCGACGTGTCGTCTCAGAGTGCAAGCGATTTATCGTCAATTTTTTCAAATCATGAATCGAATTCCGTGTTTGCAAAGGCATTGGAATATTGGTTTGAAAACAGTTCGGATAGTTTATTGTTGAATTGGAAAAAAAGATGTGGAAATACGTGCGCCCTAACTGACTTGAAAAAAATACGTCCGGATATTTTGCCTCTTCGCTACATCGTTATTTCAGAGGGAGTTAGTGGCTTGGTTGCTCGTGAATATATCCAAGGAAGTGATTATGCCGGGGATATTTCCAAGGTACTGTTCTTTGATACGCCGCATGAGGGAACAGGGTTTGCCGATCAGGCTCTTTTTCAAGGTTTGGAAGGCTATTCTCTCAAAAAGCCGGATATCAAAAATCTTTCCGCACTTATTCCGTTAACCCTTTCTGCTTATGTCTTTGGAGGACTGGATGCCTTGCAGGATGCTGTAATATCTGTGGTCCAAAGCGTTGTTCTCGGAATGGCTCAGAATGCAGGCGATATTTCGACAGCTTTTTCGGAGGCGGCTCTGTTTGGTGAATATGCGAAAAATTCCGATGCGCTTTGGTATTTGGCCCAAGACGCTAGTTTTGAGGATAAAAAATATGCAGATATTATTGCTGCATCAAAGGCCGAAGTAAAGACTAAGATCGGCGAAATTCAGTGGCTTAATTCGACCGGAATGAAAACTGGGTTTGGTAGTCCGTCCTATAGTATTGTGTATTCTTATGGATTTCCCACAGTGGGAAATGGACGTCGGACATATAATGATTTTGGCGAACAGGTAAAGAACCATATCCCGAAGGAAAAACTAAAACAGGTCTTCGTAGATTCCTTAAAAAATGTTTTATTGAATGCTGGTATTGATGAAAGTGATGTTCGGGAAAGCGTTTCCAACTTGGCGGACGAGCTGTTAAAGGGGGAGCTTTCTAGCGAAGGAAGAAAAATTGTGGGGGAATTTGTTGAAAAATATCAATCTTTGGGTAATGTCCTAGATGATTCTAAATTGTTAGGCTATATTCAAGGACTTTCGGAATTAAGGTCTTTAAAAATCAATATGGATGACTTGCCGGGTTCGGCCTTGAAAATTTTCAGAGTTTTGGAAAAATTTATTCCTGAGGCTTATAAATCGGAGTTATACTCTGTGTTTATCGAAAATTTTTCTCCTGAAATTGCGGATGTATTGGGAAATGCGGCAAATTGTGCTGTTTCGAAAGGATCGTCGAGGAATTGTGTCTTGGCTGGACTTTCGGTCAGTGCAAAAAATCTTTCCAATTATGGCTTGAATTTTTTTGATGAAGGAATTTTTGATGTCCCTGTCTATAGTGCTTATGGTTTAAATGTTTCTTCATTTAAAAACGCATCAGTGTCTCGAGTTGGTTATGACTTGGGTAATTACATCGAAAACAACAGCCGTTTAAAGGAGTACAAGGAACTTCTTTCTAATGTGGGGAGACTTGAAACGGTGCGGAATAAACTTGATGTTGGATTGAGAGCCGGTTGTAATCTTTTGATGTCGCCTTATGACGAAATTTGCAAAGCTGCCGCCTTTGCCGCCAATGTGGTCTTGATTGCGGATATGTCGGGCAAGACCGCTAAGCTAGCCCGGAATATAGAAACGCTTAAGGATAATAAACATTTGTCGCTCAGCGCAGCGGTAAAAAAAACAGATAGTTTTAGCTATGAGGGCTTAGATGAAAAAATTTCTTTTGACTATCCTGATTTAGAGAAATTACTTTTTGATTCTCCAAAAATTTCCATGGCTTCTATTTTCAAAAGAGGAAATGAAGATAACGCGCTGGATTCAATTATTCCTTTGATGCTTTTTGGAACTTGTGAATCCGATATTTACGATGTCGCCTCGTTGGAAAATAAGTGCCAAGTAATCGATAACGGGGAAAGAATTTCTCAGGATTCGCAAAATGTGTTGCTTTATGCGTCTAGTTTTGCGGAAGAAACGGCTGGGTCTGCAGCAGTCGGGGATAAGTTGCTTTCTGTCAAGGATATTCGATTTAATGCTGATGTAAAACAATCTACTCCTTTAGAGGTTTTGAATTATTGGAAATGGAAAGCTCCTACGGTTAGAAAATATATTTACGAGTATCGTTTTGTGGTGGATGATTTGCAACCGGACAGCCTTCGACAAATCATGTTGGATTTTAATGCGGGCGTTCGGATGGCTTATGAACGCAAAGGAGACGCTTGGGTTGCGCGCTTGCGTGTTGGCGGCGGAGAATGGAGTAAAGCTGTAGCGGTTTCAAATCCTGTTCGGAGTGATGGACTTTTTGTATTTCGTCCAAAAGAGTTTTTTGATTTAGATTTTGATGACGAAGAACATCTGTTGTCCTCGATACAGAAAGAAGGTCCCAATATGGTCAATCTGTATGTGGTGAACAAGTTGGGGATGACGGGGACCGCTGAGTTCACCTATCTGTTTGAATCGACGCCTCCTCTGTTGGAACAAGGATGGCCCCGAGCTTTTGCTACATTGTCTAGAATTGATAATCCGTATATTTACTTTAATAAACAAGATGGGGTTCCTAATTTTAGCGATATGAGTGTTTCCTTGATTTGTTTCGATACAGGAAATGAATCTGTTGGAAACGTCAATGCAAAATACGAATTGATCGATGAGACTCGTGGTACATATAAAATTTCCGCTGATATAGAAAGCTTGTGGTCTTCGGACAGTTTAAGGAGCGGTAATTATATTCTTGAATGGAACGTTGGAATTTTGGATGACCAAAACAAAAGAACCTCTGCAAAATTGCGAACGATGGTGTACATCGATAGGGATGTTCCCGATATTGAACTATCCCTGAAGCAAACAGATCTTTCTGGAAAGAATATTGCTGACAGTTGGGGCGCTGTGATTAATAATGGACCGGAATCCGATAGATTTCTAAGGGCTTTGCGCATATTTGTGGAGAAGAGAGACGGTTCAACGGTTCCTGTGAAAAGCATAAAGGATAACAGCGAACGAGTCATAAGTTTTGGTTGGCAAAAAGGAATTCCCGAATTTGAAGGAAAGGCTAAATTAATTGTACAAGCTATAGATTATGCTTATCCATCGGAAGAGTTTGAAAATTTATTGGCGGATTCCATCAAAGGTGATGAATTTTTATTATGGGATAAATTAGCAAGAAAAAACGAGAGCGGAAATTATGTTTTTGCTGATGGCTTTAATGGAGTTCTCCTAGAAACGGAGATTGTAATTGATACGACCGCTCCAATGATTTCTGATAATTCATTGGTCGCAACGATTTTACATGGAGGTCTTCATGGCGATTATCCGGTTTTTATTTTTCAGAATGATAAAATGCGGTTAGGTATTAATGATACATTAAAGTTTTCTTTTGATATAAAAGAAGAGCTGCTCGGTAGGGACAGTACAACCATTTCGGTACAATTGTTGTTTAATGATGAAAATCATGATATTCACAAGGTATATAATCGCAATATTGCGTTGAGTGCAACAAATAAAAGTTTTCGTTTTATTGAACCTGAAGCAAATCGTCTTCAAGATGGCATTTATGATGTTTCAATTAAATTGACGGATAATGTGGGCAATACTTTTGATACAACCGTTTATAAAGGTCTTGTTGTTGATAGGATGGCTCCGGTGGTAGCTGAATTGATGAATGGAGATGTTTCTTTTTCGGACATTTCGGAATTACGCAAAAGCAAGGCTTATGTTTCACAAATTGCTGATGAGGTGTTTAACAGAACGGAGCTTTCCTGCTATGCTAAAGTTTCTGTAGAAGAAAAAAACACGGGATGGTTCTTTGTTGGAAAGGAACAGTCTAGCCAAAATGGGAATTCGAATATTCCTTTTGAATTTTCCTTACAAGATAAAATTTCCGATTTGCCCAATGGATTGTGGACCGTTCGTTTTGGGTGTTTCGATGATGTCGGCAATTACGGCGAAGCGGTTGATTTCTTTGGAATGGGCCGTCGCTATCCACGGATAACTTTTCCGGAAGAGGGGATGGGAGATTATTTCGGAGAACAAGTCTTAATTGAAGGGACGACGCCTAATCCTATAGTAAAAAACAGAGATGACAAGAATGCTTCTTTCAGTATGGAATGGTGTAAGATTGATTTGTCGGAATGCAGTTCTGAAAATGTTTCTTACCTGACGAGAACGGTTTCTGAACAGCCAAAAGCCTTGGCTATATGGAATACGAATGGTTTAAAGGGAAGTTATGTGATTCGGTTGAAAGTTAGAGGCTGTGATTATAGTGAAGAAAATTGCGATTCGGCGATTACCGAAAGAATTGTTTCTTTTGCTGATGGTATAACAGGGGAAGAAATTAATAAAGAGGCGTTGCCTAAATTGGTCTTGGAGGATTTGCCAAAAGAGCAAGTGCCTGCCTCGGATGCTAGTATTAGGTTGAAACTTGATGGTTTCGATACTTCTAAATGGTCTATGAATGTGGGCATTGAAGTCCAATCTCCAAAAGACTCTTCTGTATTTGTTCCTGCGAAGAATGTCTTTTTTGGAACGGTCATGGCTTCGCCCTTTAATGGAGAACCGCCTGTTAAGAAAGATGGGCTTTCTGTTTGGCAAACCGGCAAGACTTGGAATGTGTTTTGGAAAGGAATGGCGGAATCTTCAGCAGAAGCAATTGTGCCTCAACTTTCTCTGAAATATCAAAAGGAGACGGTACGCTTTGCGGGTTCTGAATCAAGCCTTCCCCAGGAAGATGTTTCGGTGGCAATGCCTGTAATCGGTGGCGAGAATATTGAAATTCCTGCCTATAACGCTTCAAGAAATTGGATGATCGAGGGTGGGGAAATTCTTATACAGTTTGAATCGGATTCTGCATTTATTGTTGACATTTCCAGTGTCAAGGATGGCAAAAATAAAATTTACTGTGGAAAGAATTCTGTTATCGCGGGAAATGTGATAAGCATGTCCAAGGAATCTCCTGTGCTGTATGTCTATCCTCAACAATATACTTCGAATATTGTCTGGAATGGACTTACGCAGGAAAATTTATATCCGGGCGGAAGCGAGGTCCGCTTACAAGCTTATGCCTATCAAAGGAATGATAAGACTAAGAACCTATCCCCAAATAATATTGAAGAATCCTTCAAACAGTTCTATATTTGCGCAAAAAAAAGCGAGGCGCGATATGGCGAGACACCCCTGGGAACTGTCCGACGAATTCTGGAGGCTGGTGG
>JBNMGX010000138.1:0-5824 GCA_050872465.1 Hallerella sp. | reverse complement strand
GCTTTACGACCCTGAAATTGCCGTGGCCGTCATCCAGGAAGCGGCAGGCGGTGGCGGAGCCAAGTCGGCACCGGTTTGCCGAAAGGTCATGGAAGCCTATTTTGCCTCGAAAAAGAATTTGACGGAGGCGGAAAAGTGAGAGGCTCCGGACGTTTTCTGAACAGCAAGATGAAAATCGACTGGCTCTTTCTTGCGCTGGTCCTTGTCTTGACTTCAATCGGGATTTTGCTTGTCTATTCGGCAACGGCGAATTCGACGGCTACCTGGTACACGGCTTGCTGGTTTCGCCAGATCGTGTATTTTGGCGGTGGTTGCCTGCTCGCTCTGCTGTTTGCCTTGATACGAATCGATTACTGGCAACGCCTAGCCTTTCCCTTGTATTTTATCGTGGTCTTTTTGCTGGCGTTTATTGCGTTTGGCGGTGGCGATGCGGCGAAGGGTGCCGGTCGTTGGATCGATCTGGGCGTTATCAAGGTTCAACCGTCGGAGTTTGCAAAAATCGCTTTTTTGCTTGCGATGTCGAAATGGCTCTCGACGCATCGGGTAAACATCTTGCAGGCGAAGACCTTCATCGTTCCCGGCATTATCTTTTTCGTCCCGTTTGTGCTGGTCCTCAAACAGCCCGATTTAAGTACGGCGCTTGTGTTTACCGCGGTGACGATTGTCGGGCTTTACTGGGCAGGGCTTACGTTGTCGGACCTTTTTCTGCTTCTGAGTCCCGTAGCCTCGGTGATCCTTTCCTATCCGCATATTCCGTATTCCCAGGCGCTTTGGGGGCTTCTCCTCTGCGTGGTGTTCCTGGTGCTCCTTTTCCGGAAGATGCCGAAAAAGTTCATTATCGTCATTCTTTCCCTGAATATCGTTTGCGGCTATGCGAGTATGATGGCCTGGAATTCTCTCGAAGATCACCAGCGGGACCGGGTGATGACCTTTGTCGATCCGATGCGCGATCCGAAAGGGGCGGGATATCAGGTTATCCAGTCGGAAGTGGCGATCGGGAGCGGCGGCCTTTTCGGAAAAGGTTTCGGGGAAGGGACGCAGACCAACTTGGCGTTCTTGCCGGAAGAACATACGGACTTTATTTTCAGCGTCCTGGGCGAGCAATTCGGGTTTGTCGGCTGCATTGCGCTGCTCGGTCTGTATTTTCTGTTCCTCTGGCGGGCGATTTCTATTTGCCGCCTGCACCTCGATCCGTTTGTGAACCATGTTGTTTCGGGAGCCTGTACGATTTTCCTTTTCCACATGACGGTGAACATTTCGATGACGCTCGGGATGATGCCCGTGACCGGGCTTCCGCTTCCGTTTCTTTCCTATGGCGGCTCGTTCCTCTTGACATGTATGATGCTTGTCGGGCTTCTGGTCAATATGCGTTACCAGGGAAGCCAGCTCGAAAGCAATTATGATTGATTTTTAGGCAAAAATTCTCTTTTGGGAAATTCGGAGCGTTATCCCTTTTGGAACATTAAAAAGGGAGGTTCCGATGTCTTTGTGGAATGGAATTTCGAGTTTTTTCTTCGGAAACGGATGTCTCGCCTGTCACCGAGTCGGAATTCCGCTCGATCCGTGGCTTTGCCCGGACTGCCGGGATGAGCTGCGGCGCCTAGCGAAAAGTCCTCGCCAGCCGAATCCGGATGTCCTTTGCCTGTATGCGATGACGCCTTTGACGAAGTCGCTGGTTTACGGATTGAAATACGGAAATATGCCGGGACTCGCAGGCTATCTGGTGGCAACTGCGCTTCGGGAGCCGGAAACCTTTGAAATCATCCGGGGGTGGGGGAAGAAGCTTGCCTTTGTCCCGGTCCCGCTCCATACGGCGCGAATGCGCGAAAGAGGTTACAACCAGGCGGAAAAACTTGCCTTTTCCTTTGCCGGAAAGACCGACGGTATTGTTGCCCGGGCGCTTTTCCGAAAAACGTTTCGCATTTCGCAGACGAAGCTTTCCCGCTCGGGGCGTGCGAACAATGTTGCGGGAGCATTCGGATGGAAAAAGCGCTTTTCCTGGCCTGATGGTTATACGCCGATCCTTGTCGATGACGTTTTCACGACCGGGGCGACGACAAGTGCTTGCCTTTATGCTTTGGAAAAAGAAAATTTGGCGGGCCGCGCCAAAGTGTGCACGCTTCTCCGCGAGGAAAGCGCAACGGCTAGAATCGACTTTGCCGCGGATTCCTCGATGGAATGGAACGTTTAGCGGAGGAAGAGGGACTCGAACCCCCAAGCCTTACGGCGGCGGTTTTCAAGACCGCTGACTTACCAATTAGCCTATTCCTCCAAAACAAAAACCCTAGAAATTTCCAGGGTTTTTGGAGTGGCTCCGACAGGAATTGAACCAGTGACACGAGGATTTTCAGTCCTCTGCTCTACCAACTGAGCTACAGAGCCATTTGATACCCCAAATTTAGCCTATCATTTTGAATTTGTCAAGGGAAAAATGTTGTAAAGCAAAATTTAACGCATTTTGGGATGAGGAAAAAGGCGTTTTCGTATAAATTTAAAGTGGGATTTCGTGTGGTTCGCTTTGGAGATTCAATGAAAACGATTCGATTCGCTGTCTTTGCGGCTACTGTTGGAATTTTAATCGCCTGTTCGGATGAACCGTCCCGACCTGAGGCGGATTTGCCCCTTTCTTCGGAATCCGATTGGACTATTGGAAATTCTTCGTCATCGAATCAGGGAAGCTCTGGCGCGGAAAGCAGCAGCTCGAGCAGCGAAGTACGCTGCGAGGCGTTTTGGCAAGGAAATTCGAAAATTCTCATCAATGAAATTTTGCCCGGGAATATCGATTGGCCCGATGACTTGGGAAAGGATCCCGGCTGGGTGGAACTCTACAATTCGAGTGCGAAACCCGTTTCGCTAAAAGGGTTCGCTTTGGTCAAGAATACTTCCAGTCCGAGAAAGTGGGTCTTTGGCGACGATACGGTTCCGGCAAACGGTTTTCGGATTGTCTTTGCCTCCAAGCGGGACATCGCTACGCCTCTTGCCGGTGAAGATTCCGATTCCCTGCATTTTCGTTCCCATACCAGCTGGAAGTTGAAGGATTCGGGCGGAAGCGTTTTTCTGGTCGATGAAAACTGCGGCGTTCTCGATTCGGTTTCCTATCCGGCGCTCGATGCGGGAATTAGCTGGGGGAGGACTTCGGACGGGTGGAAATACTTTGCGTCGCCTACCCCTGAAGCGGACAATGCGAAAAGTCAGGGATTTGAAGATTTTGTCGCAGCTCCCGTGTTTGAAAGTGTTGGCGGTTTTTACAGGGATTCCGTTGTGCTGGCGCCTCCGTCGGTGGAAAACGAGGCGGTCGTCCGCTGCTCGTTCGACGGTTCCGAACCGAATGATTCGACGGAAGAAATGCGCGAAGTCAAGATTTTGAAATCGAATACGGTAGTGCGCTGTGCCGCTTTCAAGGAAGGGCTGATTACGAACAAGGCGGTAACGAATACTTACTTTATCGACGAAACGGTGAAAATGCCTGTCGTCGCGATCAGCGTGGATTCCGCTTTTTTCAAAAAGCATTATGTACAAACGTCGGCGAGTTCTCCCGGTTCCGCGGATCCGGATAAGACGGGACTTTTTGCCGATGTCGAGTTTCCTGTTCATGTGGAATACTTTGCGGAAGGAAGCGAAAGCCTGAAAAAGGCCTGGGAAGCGGATGCGGGAATTTCACTGATGGGGAATTACAGCCGCTTGGAGAGGAAAAAATCCGTATCGATCAAGATGGGGGAAGAATATAACTCCGGTTGGCTCAAGTATCCTTTGTTTGAGACCCGCAAGGAGACGAACAGCAAGTTCAAGGCGTTTAACCTGCGTAACAACGGCAACCGTTTTGTGAGCGACTATATCGAAGATGCGGTGGGCGGAGCGATTCTCGAAGGCAGCGGCGTGGATTACCAGAGAAGCAGGCAGGTCGTTGTCTTTTACAATGGAAACTATTGGGGAATTCACGATATGCGGGAACGCTTCAACAAGAATTTTGTCGAGACGAATTATGGCTATGAGGCGTCTTCGGTGAATCTCGTCAAGCACATCAATCGCACGGTTACGGCGAGTAACGGGACGACGGATGACTATGAAAATCTTCTCGTGTTTGTGGCGCAAAGCGATCTTTCCGGGGAGAATAATGCGGCTTACGAACTGATTAAATCGCAGATGGATGTCGGAAACTTTGCGGATTATGTGGCGGCGGAAATCTATTCGCACAACGGCGACTGGCCAAACAACAATGTCCGCGCGTGGAAAAGCCCGGAGCAACCGTGGAAATTTATGGTCTATGACTTGGATCACGGCTATGACTGGGAATGGGTCACACCGGGCTTCAGCCAGAGTACAAATATGTTTGACTGGATTCGCCAGGGAGGATCGACTTCTGGAAAATGCGTTTCCAGTACATCGGGAAAATGCTTCCACACTTTGTATGTCAAGCTAATCCAGAATCCCGATTTCCGTCGGCTGTTCATCAACCGTTCCGCAATGATGTTTGAAAGCTATTTGAACTCGGTAAATGTGGCGAAGACGGTCGATGCGATGGTCGGAACAATCGATGCGGACGAAATGAAACGGGATTTGGAAAAGTTCAAGCAGGCGGAACGCTATTACCAAAATTCATGTGGCGGAGGATTCAGTAAGTCGGGATCCTGTATCAAGTCTTGGGCGGAGGACCGCGACGTGACAGTCCATAAGGAATATGTCGAAGAGTTTGGGCTTGGCGAAGATGTTTCAGTGACGATTGTCGCCCAGGGAAAAGGTTCGGTAAGCCTAGAAGGAAAGGTGTTGCCTAGAAACTTTACCGGAAAATTTTTTGGCGGCAATACAATGGAACTTTTTGCCGAGGCTTCTTCCGGGGCAAAATTTATCTCGTGGGAGGACGGCTCGGTGGAAAATCCACGATTGGTAAGCCCGGTTGGTGGAGAGTCTTATATCGCGATATTTGAATGATATAAAAGCATCTATCGCCTAATTTTCTAAATTCAAACCATGTTTTCTCCCGTTCGTAAGATGTTTGACGATATTTCAAAAAGCTATGATTTTCTCAATCATGCGCTCAGCTGTTTTCGGGATATCTGCTGGCGAAAGGCTTGCTGTCAAGAGTTAAAGCGGTTGCAGCCAGGAATAAGGCTTCTCGATCTGTGCGGAGGCACGGGGGACTTTGCCGCGACTTTTGAAAAAATTGTCGGAAAACCGCAAACGGCGATTCTCGGGGATTTTTCCTTTGGGATGCTTTCGCATTCCCGGAACAAGAAAATGTCGGCGGTCCCCGTGCAGCTCGATGCGATGCAGATGCCGTTTCGTGATGCGACATTTGATGTCGTCTTGAACGGATTTGGAATGCGGAATTTGCCGGATGCGGAAGACGGTCTGAAGGAATCGTTTCGAGTCCTTGCTCCGGGTGGATACTTGATGGTGCTGGAATTATTTTCACCGAAAAATTTTTTCAATACTTTTTTTTACAAAAAACTCGCTCCGCTTTTTATTCCGGTTGTCGGGGCGCTTTTTAGCGGCAAGCGTTCGGCGTATGAATATTTGGTCCGCTCCGTCATCCGTTTTTTGCCCGTAGCCGATTTTGTTAGCCTTGCGGAAAAAGTGGGATTTGAAGTTGTCCATGTGAATCCTTGTGATTTTGGCATTGCATATCGGGTCCTTCTTCAAAAAAAGGATTCTGCATGAGCCACTTTCTTTTAGGAGTTACCGGAGCTTCTGGCGCTGTTTATGCGGCTCGCACGCTTTTTCATTTAAAGCGTTTAGGGCATACGGTGTCGCTGGTCGAAACTTCCGCTGGCAAATCCGTTGCGGAATTTGAAGGCGTTTTCGATACGCTGTTGCACGCAGATGC
>JBNMGX010000137.1:0-5840 GCA_050872465.1 Hallerella sp. | reverse complement strand
GTGATGTAATCTTCTGTTTTTTTATTTTTCGGCATCGAAAAAAGTTGTGTGGTGTCGCTGTATTCAATCACTTCGCCAAGTAAAAAGAATGCGGTTTTATCGGACACGCGAGTCGCTTGCTGCATATTGTGCGTGACCATGACGATGGTGTAATTCTGTTTTAATTCCAAGACGAGATCTTCGATTTTGGATGTCGAAATGGGGTCTAGCGCGCTGGTTGGTTCGTCCATCAGGAGAACTTCCGGAGCGACGGCTAGAGCTCGCGCGATGCAAAGGCGTTGCTGTTGTCCGCCGGAAAGTCCGAGGGCGTTTTTTTTGAGACGGTCCTTGAGCTCATCCCAGACGCCGGAACCTTTTAATGACTTTTCGACGATTTCGTCTAGGTCCGCCTTGGAGCGGATGCCGTGCGTGCGCGGCCCGAAGGCGATGTTGTCATAGATGCTCATCGGAAAAGGATTCGGCTTCTGGAATACCATGCCGACGCGCTTGCGAAGAATATTTACGTCCATGTCGCCATAGATGTTTTCTCCGTCGAGCTTGATTTCTCCCGTGATTTTACATCCTTCTACGAGGTCGTTCATCCGGTTGAGCGATTTGAGAAGCGTGCTCTTGCCGCAGCCGGAAGGCCCGATGAAAGCTGTAATTTCGTTGGCGTGAATGTTTAGATTCACATTTTTAATCGCATGGAAATTGCCGTAGTGCAAGTTCATGTTCTGAATCGTGATTTTTTCGTTTTCCATTTTTATGTTTTCCCGATTTTGTGAGCGAATTTGTTTGAAATCCAGTTGATGAGAAGAACGACCGCGATGAGAATTACCGACGTGGCGTAGGCTTCGCCGGTATGAAGGCCTTCGCGGGAAAGTTCATACATGTGGACCGCGAGCGTTCTGCCCGAAGAGAAGATTCCCTTGGGAAAGTCGGCGACGGTTCCTGCCGTATAAATTAACGCAGCGGTTTCCCCGACGACGCGTCCGACAGAAAGGATGATGCCCGCCAGGATTCCGGGTATCGCTGCGGGGAGGACGATGGAACGGACCGTGCGGAGCTTTCCGGCGCCTAGCCCGTAGGAACCTTCGCGATAACTGTCGGGAACGGATTTTAAGGCTTCTTCGGTCGTGCGCATGACAAGCGGAAGAATCATGATGGAGATTGTCAAAATTCCCGAGAGGAGCGAATAGCCGAAATGCAGCGCCGTGGCGAAAAAGAGCATTCCGAAAAGCCCGTAGATGATGGACGGAATTCCCGAAAGCGTTTCCGTCGTGAGGCGGACGATTCCCACGATCTTGTTCCCGCGGCTGGCGTATTCGACGGTGTAGATGGCGGCGAAAATTCCAAGCGGTCCTGCGATGAGAAGCGCTCCGAGAACGATGATGACCGTGTTCAGAATCGAAGGAAGAAACGAAACGTTTTCGGAATTGTATGTCAGCGAAAAGAGGGACGGTTTGAGAAAGGGAATGCCCTTGGCGAGAATATAGACGATTAAAAATCCGAGCGAAAGGACAGTGACTAAAATGGAGAGGGTGACCGCGATTCTCAGCAGAAGCGATAGCGGAGACTTCCGATATGATTTTAACATTTGGATGAAGTTTTTCATTGGACAGCTCTCTTTTTGAGAATGGAGAACAGCAGATTGATGACCAGGATGAATGCGAATAGGACGACTCCCGTTGCGATCAACGCTTCGCGGTGAAGATCCGTTGCGTATCCCATTTCGAGGACGATGTTTGCCGTTAACGTTCTGACGCCTCCCAGGATTCCCGTTGGCATTCTGGCCTGGTTTCCGGCGACTAGGATGACGGCCATCGTTTCACCGATCGCGCGTCCGAATCCGAGGATTATTCCTGCGACGATACCCGATGTCGCTGCGGGAAGGACGGCAAAGAATACGCTTCGTTCATGGGTCGCTCCGAGAGCAAGCGCGCCTTCGTAATAGCTGTTGGGAACGGCTCGCAGAGCGGCTTCCGAGACGGAGATGATCGTTGGCAGAATCATGATTCCGAGTAAAATGGATGCGGCGAGAATGCTCGCTCCGCTTCCGCCGAAATTCTGCCGCACAAAGGGGACAATGACGACCAGTCCAAAAAATCCATAGACGACGGACGGGATGCCGGCGAGAAGATCGACGGCGGGTTTTAGCTTTTTATGGACTTTCTCGGAGCAGAATCGGGAAAGGTAGATGGCGGAGAGAAGCCCGACGGATACGCCGATGGCGAGCGCTCCGAGCGTGACGTAAATGCTCCCCATGATCATCGGGAAAATTCCATAGACCGCAGGCTCGTCTGTCGGAGCCCACTCCTTTCCGAACAGAAAATCCGTAACGCCTATTTTAAGAATGGCGGGAACGCCGTTTGCGAAAAGGAATAGACAGATTAGGGCGACGAATAAAATGCTGGCGAGTGCCGAAAGTAAAAATACGCCCGATGCCGTTTTTTCCTTGAGATTGTTCCATGTCTGCGCTTTCATTTTAAATCCTTTTAAAAATCCGTATAGGAAAATGGTTTTCCGAAAAGAATCGGAAAACCGCTTGCAAAAAACGCTACTTGATGGTTGTCGTAAGCCTTGCCGCGAGAGCGACATCGGAGATTTCCTTTTCGCTGTAAAGCGTGACTTGCGCCTTGCTGCGGGAACCGATTTTCTTGACAAGTCCCACGGCCCATCCGAGTTCGTCCGCGTCCTTGTTCAGCTCGTCGCGATCCTTGATGTATTCGATTTCGACGAAAGCCTTGTCCAGGATTCCGGCGATCGGAATTTCTACGCCCGCATAGACGGGGAAGTATTTGGTGTCCTGGGCGTAATCGGACGCTGTTGCGGTTTTGTTTTGGATCGTTTCCGCATTGACATCCTTGTCTTTGCCTGTGATGATAGCTGCCGCTTCGCCATAGACGGCGAACTTATCGGCAAGCTTCACATTTGCCTGGAGGCTTCCACGGTGCGTCACCACGGCAGTGTACTGAATCGGGTCAATGACGTTTGCGCGGTATCCCAGTCCGAGCTTGAACGAATTGTTCAGTTTGAGGTCGTCGGTAACGCGGACGTATCCGGTATTGAAATTGCCGTCTTCTGTCGCGAGCATCACGTTCAACTGGTTCGCGCCTTTTTTCCAGCCGAGTTCAAAGGCATCGTGCGAATAGTCGCGCCCGAGGAATCCGCGCTTGGAAATATCTTTATCCAGATAGGCGCCGAAGTTTCCCGCGCCTTCCGTATCCGTTTTCCAGTGACCGAATTTCAGGTTTAGTCCGAGGTCGCCCCACTTGTAATTTCCATAGTAGGTGTCCGCCTGGAACCTGTCGGCTCCGCCGTTAAAGTAGGGAGCGTACATGCGGATGGTTACCTTGGCGTCGAACGTCTCGGAATTGTAGCTGCCACCGAAGTTTGCGCGGAACCAGAATCCGTCTAGGTTGTTGTCCTTGTCGTTATCGTAGAATGCTTTCGATGCCTGTGTCTGAATATTTCCGTTCAATTCGAAATTATCGTTTTCTGCATTGGCGATTCCGAAAGAGGCTATCGCGGTGAGAATGATGCAGGTTTTCTTCAGTGTCATTGGAAACTCCTTTGGGGTAAACCCTTGTTTTGAATGACGCTTAGAATGTAGGCTCTCATTGTAAAAACGGAAGATGGCGAAAGGTAAAGATTTTGAGAAGCGTTTGAAAAATGCACTCGAAACCGTTTGAAAACTTTTGGCTTTACATGAAATTTACGTTTGCTGTCTCTTGACTTTTACATTGGCATTTTACCTTGTCGCTGTCATTCAAAACCACACACAAGGAGGATTCGAATGAACAAGACAACTCTTATCGCTTGCATCGCCAGCCTGGTTCTTATGGCGGTTTTCGCTTCTTGCAATGACGAAAACAAGGAATCGCAGAAAACAGATGCAAAGAAGCAAACGGAAATTTCCGTGATTACGCGCGAAGCCGGATCCGGAACACGGGACGCCTTTACGGAACTGGTCGGAACCCTCATCAAGGAAAACGGAAAGAAGAAGGATATCACCACGAAGGAAGCGCTTACTATCGACGGTACGCAGGGCGTTATGTCAACGGTTGCGGGAAATGAATATGCTATCGGCTACATCTCTCTCGGATCGCTGAACAATACGGTCAAGGCGATGAAAATCGACGGCGTGGAACCGACCAAGGAAAACGTAAAGAGCGCAGCCTATTCGATTTCGAGGCCGTTCAATATCGCGACGAAAGGCGAAGTCAAAGGTCTCGCCAAGGACTTCATCGATTTCATCATGAGCGCGGATGGTCAGAAAATCGTCGATGCGAACGGCTATGTGAGCGTTGTCGATGGGAAACCTTATGCGAGCAAGAAGCTGAAAGGAAAGCTCGTCATCGCGGGTTCTTCGAGCGTGTCTCCGGTAATGGAAAAACTGAAAGAAGCTTACATCCAGTTGAACCCCGAAGTGGAAATCGAAATCCAGACGAACGATTCTTCTTCGGGAATGCTCGCCGCGAAGGAAGGCACATGTGACATCGGAATGGCCAGCCGGAACCTGAAAGCGAGCGAAAGCGAAGTGCTTACCGGACTGACAATCGCTCGCGATGGGATCGCCGTCATCGTGAACCGCCAGAATGTAATTTCCGATATGCCGCTTTCAAAACTTCGTGAAATCTACACGGGAAGTCTCCGTTTCTGGGAACAGGTCCAATAAGAAAAAACGAAGCGTTTACAATTTAATTTAGCGCATTTTGAAATCCTCATGCTTCATGGGGATTTTCTATTTTAAAGCCCGTGAAAAATCAGGCGGTAATTTTAAACGCATTGAAAGTTGCGTTTCCCTATACGGTTCCCATCTTTGCTGGTTTTTGGTTTTTGGGATTGACTTACGGCGTCTATATGAATGTGTCGGGATTCAGCTTTTTTTATCCGATGTTCATGAGCGTCTTGATTTTTGCCGGTTCGATGGAATTTGTCGCCGCGAATTTGCTTCTGGGGGCGTTTAATCCGTTGCAAGCGTTTCTTTTGACATTGATGATTAATGCGCGCCATTTGTTCTACGGCATTTCGATGCTCGACCGCTTTCGAAATACGGGTGTTAAAAAACTGTATTTGATTTATGGAATGTGCGACGAAACATTTTCCATCAACTATACGGCGAGAATCCCGAACGGTGTGAATCAAGGCTGGTTTATGTTTTGGGTAACACTCTTGAATCAGCTGTATTGGGTTTCGGGGGCGATTCTCGGAGGAGTTTTCGGTTCGTTTGTACGCATCAATACAAAGGGGCTAGGTTTTGCGATGACAGCGATGTTTGTCGTCATTTTTATGGAGCAGTGGATGAAGGAAAAAAATCACTGGAGTTCGTTAATCGGCTTTGCAGTGACTGGAGGATCGCTTGCGATATTTGGCAGCGAAAACTTTATCGTGCCATCGATGGTCTTGATTCTTGGAATGCTTTCCGTATTGCGCAAACCTCTAGAAAGGATGGGCGTTGAATGACTTTTCCCGAGCAAATGATAACGATAGCCGCTGTTTCCGTGGGGACTCTTCTCACGAGGTTTTTGCCGTTCCTCGTTTTTCCGGCGGGAAAGCCCACTCCGAAATATATCCGGTATCTGGGAAAAGTTCTCGCTCCGGCTGTATTTTCCCTTTTGATTGTTTACTGTCTCAAGGACGTTTCATGGCTCGAGGGATCGCACGGGATTCCCGAAATTTTGGGCATCGCGGTGACCGCTGCGCTCCATTTATGGAAACGCCAAATGCTTCTTTCGATTGCCGGTGGAACGATTTTTTATATGCTGCTCGTGCAATTTGTCTTTGTGGCGTGATATGTCTGCGTGCGACTGGTTCTTGCAAAATCCGATAGCGAAGGCTTATCATGATAAGGAGTGGGG
>JBNMGX010000136.1:0-5906 GCA_050872465.1 Hallerella sp. | reverse complement strand
TTCCCATGTTTTGCTCGACAGGATTTGTCTTTCGAAAATAAGCAACTTTCCCGTTAAACGAGCAAAATCCTCCAGGCCACGGGCAAAAGGCTCGAATCCGGTTGTGAATTTCCAAGGCGGATTTCAAGAAATCGATCTTTCCGTCTTCTTTCTTGAGCTTCGGAGCAGGCGAAGCCTTTTCGTGTTCTTGGGCCAAAAGGTCCTTGATTTCTCCGTTCGCAATTCGATCGATAGCGGCATCCAGCGCATCGCATCCCGGCCTGACCATTTTTTCCAGAACGGAACTCGCCGTATCCTGCAAATCAATCGGAATACTACGCTGTTCGAGAAGCGGTCCGTGATCCATCTTTTCGTCCAAAAGAAAAATGCTCACACCGGTCAAAGAATCCCCGTTTGCAATCGCCCACTGGACAGGTGCCGCACCGCGATACTTGGGAAGCAGGCTGCCGTGGACATTTATCGCACCGAACCTGGAACAGGCGAGAACCGCATTCGGCAAAATGGAAAAAGCGACAACGACAAACAGGTCCGCATTCCACTTTTTCAAATCCTCGGCAAAGGAAGCGTCTTTTACCGAAGCGGGCTGGATAACAGGAAGCCCAAATTCAAGAGCTTTTACCTTGACGGGAGGAGGCGTTAAAATGCGTCCGCGACCGACAGGGCGATCGGGCTGCGTAACAACCGCCAAGACCTCGTGCGGTCCAGAATGCAAATGTTCCAAAAAATGCGCCGCGAATTCCGGCGTTCCCATAAAAACGATTTTCATGGGTGTAAAAATAAAAAAAAGAGACCGCCCCACAAGCTAGCGAAGCAGTCCCAAACCGAAACTCTTTTTTAGAAAGTAAAACCCACGTAAGCTCCCGCTCCAAAATAGAGATCGTCTGAATCTCCATAGTCATCGCCGAGAGGCTTGCAAGCACGGATGTATCCTTCCATCGAGAGATTTTCCGTCGGAGAAAAATACGCCTTTGGACCGACAAAGACCTGCGCCAGATCGGCATTGTCGTCAAGCGTCATCGTATGATATTCTCCCTGGATGCCTAGCGAAAGGTTTTCCAAAAGGGAAAACGTCGGTTCCACATAGGCGAACATGTATTCCGGAGCGTCAATATCCGTCGGATTTTCATCATCCAGAACAGCATAATAGGCAGACCCCTTGACCGAGAATTTTCCCAAGTTTATTTCCGGTTCCACGGCAAAGGCATGGCTCATCTTAGGAGAATCTTCCGAAAGCGCATCGGAATACAGCCCATAGACTACCTGGATGTTTGCGACATTCCCAAAAACGAGAGTCGCCGTTACACCGGCCCGCAGGCTATTGCCGTTTTCAACCTGGTAGCTCTTGTAGTTCACATAGGGGCGGATTACGTTCGCACCAAGCGACAGATCATATGCAGCATGAACAGCGTAGGTGGTACATCCCGCGTCCGAAGCTTCACAGTCGTCATCGTCTGCTCCAAGCCCAAGTCCAAGGGTCAGACCATAAGCGTCCACTTCGATTCCGCGAACGCTCCGTTCCGCCATGCCGGCTGCAGCATCTCCCGGGTCGTCGTAGTCGTAATAGCGGAAAGCGCCTTCCGAGTAGGTAAAGTCTCCCGCCTTGATAGCGATTTTATCGTTCAGTCGATACTGAATGAAGGCTCCATCGTAGGCAAATCCCGGAGCGGTTCCATCACCGTCTGCGGAAATCGCCGCTTCCGCTGACCACTTGTCATTGAACTTCACCTGGAAAAGCAGATCGAATGTCGAAGAATAATCGTGGAACCATTTATTGTCCTGGGCGTTGTTATCGGTTTCGATTCGCGGATCGACCTGTTTAAAATGCGAATTCGCTTCAAACTCGACCGATCCCGAGACATTAAATGCCGGACTTTCGTCTTTTGCTTCCTGCGCAAACAGGAGAGAAGAAACGGCTAGCGGCATAGAAAGAAGAAGGATTCTATTCGTCATAATGCATCCTTGGTTGAGGTGTTCCTTCGCTCTATGCTTAACAAAAATTATGCCATTCTTTTTTCCCAAAAAAATTACGAATTTCGTCTCGTCGTTCCTTTTCCTGCGCCGATTTAAGACAAAAAAGTTTTTCGGAAATACAAAAAAGTCCGATTCGAGTTTGAGAAGCAGTTAAAACTTTTTGTTCGCACAAGCTGAATGCTTCCCGCTCTGGCAAGCATTTTTAGTTAATGCCAATCTTGCATCTAAGCGGTAACGAGGACTCCGGCGATTTCGTCTTCTTTGGCTTCCTGTCGGCAAAACGCCGGCTGTTTTCATATTTAAAGAAAAAATTCCCGCATCGCGTTCCGCATCCTTTCATGATCTTCCACCGCAGCCATTTCCCGGATGCTGTGCATCGAAAGAATCGCTTCGCCTAAATCCACCGTTGGTATTCCGAGAGAGGCCGAAAGCCTAGGCCCAACGGTACTTCCACACGGCATATCGTTTCTGCCGACAAAAATTTGGAGCGGGATTTTTTTCCTTTCACAAATTCTTTTCAAATACGCATTCGAAATCGCTTCGCTCGCATAGCGTTTTTTCGCATTCGTTTTTAGGACGATTCCCCGGCCCAAAATCGGTGAATGATTCGGTTCCATTTTTTCCGCATAGGCAGGATGCAGCGCATGAGCGACGTCAAGAGAAAAGAGAATCGAATCAGAAAGGTTTCCCAAAAGTTCGCCACGATTCATTTGTACGGAATCCGCAATCCGAGAAAGCATTGCCTCGGCAAAATTTCCCGCTGCACCGTCACGCGTTTCGGAACCGATTTCCTCGCTGTTGAAAAAGAATGCGCCCCGAATATTTTCCGATTCCATCGGAGCTTCCGCAATTCCGCAAAGAATCGCTTCGCAAGAAAGCAGGTTGTCCAAGCGACCGGAATAAATCCATTCTTGCGAAAGTCCGCCAAGAGCTGCTGGTTGCGCATCAAAAAGCTGCATTTCAAAATCAACGATTTCCTCCCCGACTTCTTCTTCCAGGCACGAAATAAATTTCCGCGATTCATCCGAAGAAAAGCAAGCGTCCAGCTGGGTCTGTGGATTTACGAGAAAGCCGTCCTCGTTCACATTCCGATTCAAGTGGATGGCGAGTTCCGGGATGCGGCACAGCGTCTTCATTCGTACAAGTTTCTGTGTCAAACGATTTCCGTCTTGAACAACCACAATTCCCGCCATTCCTAAATCGCGATCAAACCAGGTATTGAGCAAGGCTCCCCCATAAACTTCCGGATGGAGCAAACGAACGCCCGCAGAAATCCTATCCGGATTGGGAGCGATTTTCAGTGCCGGAAAATCCGTATGTGAAGAGGCGAGCAAAAACCGCGATTTTGATGTCCACTGCGAAGGTATCCGAAAGACAAAGACAGCCGCGCCGCGCTTCACAAAATACGCTTTTCCTTTTTGCAATGTCCAAGGTTCCGTTTCTTTCAATTCGGCAAATCCGGCACACAAAAGTTCTCGAGAAATAATCTCCGCTGTATGCCAAGGCGTCACCGCATCATCCAAGAGTTTCAAAAGATTCATATCAAATCCTATCTAAAACTTTTAAAGCCTGAACTTTCTAACAGAAAAGTCTTATCCATTTCGGCTTTACCTTGAAATTAAAATTATTATTGTCGCATGGAAGATTTTTTTTCAGCGGAACAACCTTTTGAATCCTGGAAAATTCTCGGGTTTAACGGGAAAATGGCGAAACTTTTTCCGCACCTGGAAAGCACTCACAGATACAGCAAGGAACATCTACAAGAATTAGAAGCAGGAGACGTCATCGTTGCCGATTCGCAGTCAAGCGGCCGCGGCAGGCACGATCGGACATGGCTCTCGCCAAAAGGGAAAAATCTCTATTTCAACATTCTCTATCCGCTCGAAAAATTTACGCCGAGAGAATATCCCCAGCTGATGCAAATCAGCGCCATCACCATCGCCCAGGTGCTTCGGGAAACCGGTATCGACGCAAGCGTCAAATGGCCGAACGACATCCTTTGCGAAAAGAAAAAAATCTGCGGAATGATTTCGGAAATTCTCTCCAGGAACAATGAAAAAATTCTCACCCTCGGAATCGGCATTGATGTCAATGCAGACGAGGACGATTTGAAAAGTATTGATCGTCCCGTATCCAGTCTAAAGCTTCTTCTAGGGCGTTCCGTCAATCGAGAAGTTTTTTTGCAAACAATCATCAACAGACTTCAACAATCCGTAGAAATCGCCCAAACGAAAGGCGTTACGCCTTGGATCGATGAATGGAGAAAGATGGACCGGTTCATCGGGAATCCAGCAAGAATCGTCGAAGGAAATGAAATCGTCGAAGGAACAATTCTCGACATCAACGATGACGGCAGCCTGTTATTTTGTACGAAATCCGGTCAAATCATCACGCGACATACGGGCGATCTGGAGATTTGAAGTGGATTTAAATCATCAAGTTATTTTCAGCCAAAAGAGATTCTATTTCATTCTTCGCGATTCTTGAAGTAGAACCCGGCGCCGACTGAAATCGCAAGCAAGGCAATTAAAATATTCAGAGCAAACTCCGCTTCGGCTTTTGGCAAGAATCCCAGTTCGATTCCCAAAACATCGACAAGGGAAAGCCCGGCAAAAAAGACTCCGGCACGATGACAGAATTTCCGTTTACCCGAACGCATCGGCATTTCCTCCCAAAAGAATCCAGACGACAAGGCCTACCATCACCAAGACACTCACGCCGACATTCGCCAAGAAAAAGTCACGGTTCATCGCGTCAAGATCATCCGATTTTCGGAACAGGTGAATATAGAGAATCGCAGCGGTCATCAAGACAAAAACACTCCACCAGGCAATTCCCATTTTCCAATATACCCCAAAAACGATGCAGAGGGCAAGCATGGCGACATGGCTGCCTAGCGCAATTTTCAAGGCACGCTTTCTTCCAAAGCGAGCGGGAACCGAATGAAGCCCGGCTTTGCGATCGACTTCTTCATCCTGCGTCGCATAGATAATGTCAAAGCCTCCCATCCAAAGCATCAGAATGACCATCAAAAAAATCGGAAAGGCGGCAAACTCCCCGCGCACGGCAATCCACGCCCCAAGCGGACTCATCCCGATGGCAAAACCCAGATACCAATGGCAAAGCCACGAAAAGCGCTTCCAGTAGGAATAAAAAAGAAGCGCAAGCCAGACCGGCGCGGAACAAGCTCCGGCAAGCGGATTCAGCATCCAAGCAAAGGCACAGAACAAAATTCCGTTTACAGCGATAAACCCGATGACGGACTTTTTCTGCATTTTTCCCGCGGGCAAGTGCCTTTTCGCCGTCCTCGGATTTTCCGCATCATATTTAGCATCGACCAAGCGGTTAAAGGACATCGAAGAATTTCTAGCGGTCACCATGCAGCCGACAATCAAGAAGACCAGTTTGAAAATCGAAGCGATTGTCATCCCGCGAAATCCGTCTGCGGCAACCCACATCGAGCCTAGTGCAAAAGGCATCGCAAATAGCGAATGGCTGAACCGGACAAGATGTCCAAACTCTACGATTTGCGAAAGAAAATTCATCGAGAAATTCCCCACTTCGGAACGATTTCATTCAGAACGCCCAGATGCGTCAAAACTTTGGCGACGACCGTATCGACCAAGTTTTCAATCGTCCGAGGATTTGTGTAAAAATGCGGGCTTGCAGAAACTATCGTCGCCCCGGCCCGAAGCAAACGTTCCATGTTTTCCAGATGGATCAGATTGTAAGGCATTTCCCGTGGAACGACAACCAACGGACGGCGTTCCTTTAGGCAGACATCAGCGGCACGCGTGAGCAAGTTATCCGCGATTCCGCCAGCGACCTTTCCTAGCGTTCCCATCGAACACGGAACAATTGCCATTCCCGAGAAAGCTGAACTTCCGCTCGCCGCTTCGGAAAAAAAATCATCATTTTTCAAAACGGCATCTGCG
>JBNMGX010000135.1:0-5928 GCA_050872465.1 Hallerella sp. | reverse complement strand
GCACAGGACTGGGTGCGGATCCCCGCACATTTCGCCGATGAATTCCGTATGCCCCTGAAATTCCGGGACGGTCTTCTCGACAGCTTCCTTGCAAAGCGGAGCGGTCACGATTGCCCGGGCGCGTTTCAAAAGGCAAAGAGCCGTCGCCGTACGCACCCATCCGATGCTCGCCCGACCGGCTTCCTTCGTAATCTTTCCCGGCTGCACCTTTTCTTCAAAATGCACGCCGCCGTCGATAACGGGGATACCCTGTTTCGCAACTTCTGCGACCGCTTCCGGGGAATCGGCAAGAACGAGACGCTTCTTGATTTTCAGCAATTTTGCGGCCTTTTCCAAAACGGGCAAATCGCCGACAATCGCCATCGGAGTCTTGATTTTTCGACAGGCCTTTAGGTAAGCCTTGAGCGAAATTTCCGGGCCCACTCCATTCGGGTCGCCCATCGTAATCAGAAGAGGGATTTTTTTATTCATTTTTTTCCTCGTCAAAGCCGACGGAAGCTTCTTTCCAAGCCTGCAGAAGCGTATCCGCAAACACGGAATCCAGAACTTCCTCGCCGGAGTTCAAGTTCAAGAAGAACCATTCCGAATTCGCCGCGGGGCCGCAAGAAGATTCGTCCGCAGCGGGAACAAAGAGCGTGTGATTTGTTACAAAGTAACGACCGGGAACGGCACGCCCCGAAAAATCCCCATGGTCCATGCCGGAACACTTCGGAATTCTTTCCGCATAGAAAAACGTCGAAAACCAGGTCGTATCCCGAAAATCATAGACGGAATCGCTCAGCGCGGTCGAATCGTTTTTCCAGTTCGAAGAGAGGCAGAAGACAAGGGAATCCTTCACGCAAACCTTTCGGACCGCGACAAGATTCGTATCGACTGCGGACCATTTCGAAAGCCAGAGCGTATCGGGAACGGTTTCACACGAATCGTGGACCTCCATGCAGACGGATTCCATCAGACGATAGGCGAAAGTATCCACATCGACGGAATCCACCCGGGCAAGGATACCCGCCGAATCGTTCGGCGTGCGACGCGGCATCCGGTAAGGATCGCCAAACGCGGAATCGAGATAGACCGAAACGCTTTCCGCAAGAAAGGTTCCCCGGCGAATCCAGATAGAATCCTTCATCGCGACATTCGCCGCCTCGGAAACCGTATCCGGGGAATCCTTGAAAAATTCGTTGTGTGCGTTTCCCTCCACACGAATTTTACGGACCCGGTTCCAGCGTTCCAAAAACGGAATTCGCAGAACGGTATCCGGTCTAAAAAGCGGTTGCGGACAATCGGTCTCCCCGGTATTTCCCAGCGCGAGCTTCACCGAAAGCGTCAGAACGGAATCCTCCGCATAAACTTCATAAAGCTCGATATCCTTCAAGAAACAGTTTCCAAAAGTCCACATGCTGTCGAGCGAAAGTTCAAACGTATCGCCCTGGACATGGAAGCGATGCCCGGAATCCAGCTGCGCATGAAGTACGTAACCATAGCCGCCGACAGGAAAGCCATCCGGGTAAATCGGAATCGGACCGTCATCCGATTCAGCGCAGGCGAAAAGAAGCCACGGCAAAAGCAAAAGAAGTTTCCGCATATCAAAGCCCCAGTTCCCGGCGAAAACGCTCGACATCCTGCAAATCCGCCACATACGAACCTTTGAAAAAATCATCCCAGCGGACAAAGCGACCGTTGCGCAGAACTTCCAGGAAAAAAACAGCGCTGTCGCTCGGAGCGAGACGTCCCAGGGGTTCGTTCAGCGAAACCTTCACGCCTTTCCGGATGCCCGGCGAAAGCTGAAAAAGCTCCGACACCCGAGAAAAGAGGTTTCCGCCATGATTCAAGAGAAGCCCGTAGCCGCTCGAATCCTTAAAGACCGAGACCACCTCCGCCGGCAAAATAGGATAGACAGGCGCTTCCCCGATTCCCATGAACAGATCTTTCAGAAGCAGTTTTTCCCGACCGGCAAAGTCAAAATCCGCGGCAATCGGAAGAGCCGCCCCCTGAAGCGGATTGCGCGGACACGCTCCCGGAAAACGGCACCCGTCATGGCGAACCCACGCAAACGAAGAGTCGGCAAGCATCAGACGGAAAAACCAGGACACGGACGAATCGGACTGCACGCCCAAAACTTTCGGCTTTCCAAATTCCAGCGAATCCGCAATCCAGTGCACGCAAAGCGGAAATTTTTTTTGAACGCCGCTCGCCGCATAACGGAGAACAGCCTTGTCCGGCAACTCGGCAACGCGGGCCGCGTTTTTAAGCGTCCAGGAACACTGGACAAGCGATCCCCGCTCCAGGACAAAAGCGTTCCCGTCAAAAGCCGCACAGGCTTCGCGCCAAGGCCCGGAAAACGTTTTCGGTTCGTCTTCCGAAAATTCACGAACCTTTTCCACATAGCGAATCGCCTTTTGGACCGCCCCGCTCGCATAGACCGCATACACGAGCAAAAGAACGAGCAATGTCCGACCGATGGGAATCCGCCGCCTCGGTTTCCAGCTCGCTTCTTGCGTCTTGTATTCTCGAAAGGGTTCCATCACTGCAAGGTGAAAAAGGCGACTACCCCTGCAGCGACAAGCAAAGCGATCAGCATCCAGAGCCAAGACTTCTTCGAACGGTCTTCATTCTTGAACGGATCGGAAAGCCCGCCTTTGAGCGGCGTCGAATCCTTGCGGATGGCGTTAAAACTCTTGGTGAAACGCCCTGTCACTCGCCGGTGCGCGGCATTGGCTGTTCCCAGCGCCGGCTGTTTTTCATTTTCGGCTTCGCTTGCCGGATTTTCCTTTTTCGAGTCTTCCTTCATCGAAAAGGCCATCATGTCCGCTTCCTTCCGAAAAACGAGAAGGGACTTGTCGAGGCCCGCTTTCCGAATGCAGTCCACCACGATATCGTTATCCGTCAGAAGCGCGAATGCGCCGTTCTTTTCGGAAAGTTCCTCTCGAACCCGGTTGAACGCGCTGCAAGCATCGCTATACAAAAAATCCAGTCCGGTCAAATCGACAGCGACGAAAGTCGAACCCTTGTCGAGCAAAGGCCGGACATCTTTCTTGAACTGTTCCGCATCAAAAGCCCCGATCGGAGTAATCGGAGCGGAGAGCAGGTCAAAAAGACCGACCGCACGATAATTGCTTAATTCACTCATAGGCATAATATAATTCTATTCTTCCCAATAAGTTCCCCCGGAACTTTCTTCCTCTTCTTCCGGTTCAAAAATTTCGGGTTCCATCTCGGAGACGGAACTCTTAGGAAGTTCTTCCCGAGCCTTCTCCGGCTGCGCCTTGGCTTTCGGCTTCTTTTCGGGATAGAGGAAAAGTCCCGGGCTGATTTCAAGGCTTACCCGGTGCACCGCTGAAAGGGTCGGGTGCGATTCAAACGCATAATCGACGCGGAGCCAGTTCGAAAGGGCAAATCCCGCACCAGCGGTCCAGCTTTCAAGTTCCGAGAGGCTTGAAAGACCGGCGCGAACCGACAGGCCAAAATCAAAGGAGAACTCGACGCCAGCGCGTCCGCCACCGAGCCAATCGATTGGATGTTCCCAGAACCTTCCCCCGCGGACATCGCCGTTCCAGTCCTCGTCGCGGTTTTCCCGGTGAAGAATTCCCGCGCTTTGCCAAAAGGCGGAAACCGTTCCGTAAAAATAGGAGACGGGATGGGAAACGCCCAATCCGAGATACCATTCCGGCGAGCTGTATTCCACCGTTCCCTCTTCCCATGTAACCGCAGACGATGTCCATCCTTTTAAGAACGACGAAACGGAGAGCCATTCAAAAGCGTGAAAGCGGACTCCGGCGTCGCCCCGGAATCCCCATCCGCTCTGGTCCAGCTCGCGGTAAAGCCCGTGAAATCCCACCCCGACATCCAGGCGGCCATCCCAAAAATGCCGTCCCCAGGCGAGCGTCAAGACATAGTCCGCAATCGAAAATGTCGGGTAGTTTTCGCCTTCGGGAATCGGGTCGCCTTCGGCAATTCGCGGAATATCGTTCGAACCGAAACGGGAAAAGACGATGCCCAGTCCACCCAGATCGCCCAGAGGGAACTGGACTGCTCCGTAATCGTACTGCGTACCTTCATAATAGGCGACATGGCTGAACGCGACCCAGGAATTCCTTGCCATCGCAAGCTGTTCGGGATTCGACGTAAGCGAAAGCAGGTCACGATCGAGGGAAACCGAAGCGCCGCCCAGCGCAGCGGACCTCGCGCCGGCATTGATATCGAGCGTTGCGTTCGCCCCGACGACACGCTCTGCGGCAAGCGCCTCCGAAGCGGCAAGCGCACAAAACAAAACGGGAAGCCTTTTCAAAATCCCGCGAAGCATTTTAGCACAAGATAAAATTTTTTAAGCGACCAAGTTTCGCAAAAACTTGTAGATTTAGGAAGATGGCTCTTCTTGCGGAACATATCGAAAAATTTCTGGACTATATCGCAAAGGAGCGGCGTTTTTCCGAATGTACGGTAAGGACATACCGCGAATCCCTTACCAAATATCTGCAGAGCTTTCGCTCGGAACCGGACCTTAAAAATTTCACGCAGGAAAGCATCCGCGCATTCGTCTGGAAAATGCGAAAGGAAGAGCAGCTGCAGGTTTCGAGCATCGACTTGCATCTCGCCTGCCTGAAAAGCTTCGGGCACTATCTCGTGCGAAGCCATCTTGTCGAGCGCAATCCCGCGGAAACCGTTCCCATGCTCAAGCGCCCCAAAAGGCTCGTTTCCTTCTTGTCGCAAAAGGAACTCTCCGAAGACAGGTTCCCGGAAATTTCCTCCCCGACGCTTCCGATGGTCCGCGCCCGCGTACTCCTCGAACTTATCTACGGCTCGGGACTTCGCATTTCGGAATGCCAGAGCCTCACCTGGCTTCGCCTGGATTTTTCAAACCGTTCCGTCCGCATTTTCGGCAAGGGGAAAAAGGAGCGGATCGTGCCGCTGACGCACGATGCCGTCAAATGGTTCGAAGAATACAGGTCGAAACTGAAAGACGAAGGGCGCATGCCGACAGCGACATCCCCGGTGTTCCTGAACGAAAGCGGAAACGCCCACGACGTACGAACTTTAAGACGCGACATCCATGGACTTTTGCGGAGCCTCGGCTGGGAAGGAAAGGCAAGTCCGCACATTTTGCGCCACAGTTTTGCCACACACCTTCTCGAAAACGGAGCGGACCTGATGAGCGTCAAGGAAATGCTCGGGCATTCGAGCCTCGCCACGACACAGGTCTATACGCACGTTACGGCGGAACGCCTCAAGGAATGCTTCAAGAAAGCGCACCCGCGCGGCTGAATTTAAAAGACGACAAGGTTGTTCTTGTGGATGACTTCTTCCGGAACGTTCCGGCCGAGCTTGGAGCGGACCCCGGACGTTTTTTCATGCAGCACGAGCTTTAAGTTCGCACTGTCCATCTGGGCGATTCCCCGCGCGACCTTTTCCCCGGCTTCCGAAAGGACCTCGATCAAATCGCCCTCGGAAAAATGCCTGCGGATAGCGACGACGCCTACAGGGAGAAGGCTCGAGTGTTTCTTTCGGAGCGCAAGGACGCATCCCGCATCGACGACGACGCTTCCGCTCGGAGAACTCACAAAGGAAAGCCAACGCTTGCGGCTTCCCAGTTTCTTGTGGCTGCCGATAAAGAGCGTCCCGACCGCATCGCCAAAGACGATTTCATCGGGCAGGACCTTTGAACCGTTCGCAAGGAACGCGTTGCATCCGCTCTTCACCACCGCCCGGATAGACTCCACCTTCGAACGCATTCCGCCAGTGCTTACCGCGGAACCGGCTTCCCCGGGCTTTCCCGTGAGAGCCATGATTTCCGGGGTGATTTCGGGAACAAAGCGCAAAAGGCGCGCTTTCGGATTTTTCTTCGGGTTGTCGTCAAAAAGCCCGTCCTCGTCCGTAAAGATGAGGAGCAGATCCGCGTCAAAGAACAAGGCGACATCGCTCGAAAGCTTGTCG
>JBNMGX010000134.1:0-5933 GCA_050872465.1 Hallerella sp. | reverse complement strand
GGCAGACGCGCTAGATTCAGGTTCTAGTGTTCGCAAGGACATGAAGGTTCAAGTCCTTTCACCCGCATAAGTCTCGTTCTTTTACCGGAACGGGGCTTTTTTTATGGCGGGTTTTCCGCTGGTTTTTCATTTTTAACCGATCCCCGGGCGGAAATTTACCATATTTGCGTTATGAACTTGCGGTGGATTTTTATTCCTGTCGTTCCCTTGTTCCTGTTTGCGTGTGGCTCGGACGATTCGTTTGAAACATGCGAAAAAGGTTCGGTGGCAAAACTTCGGACGCTTTCTTCGGAGGTTGCCGCCTCTTCCTTTTGCCGGACGATTTACGGCGAGGTCTCCTACCAGTTTACGGGGCGTTGTGCGAGAAAGGGTTGCTTTTTCCTGTATGACGTGGATGCGGATGGTCTGAGAGTGCTCGGCGACAGCATCTACCTGTCGGATACTTCCGCGTTTCCCAAAAAATGGAGGAATCCGGAAACGGTACATTTGACGCGTGTGACGGGCGATTTCTATCCGGGAAAAAAATTCGACGATTGCGAATCGCTTGCCGACCAGGAGTGCCAGCGGGCTTTCTATGTGCGCGATGTTGAATAAGATTTTGCCGGAGAAACCCGTTCTTATGGGAAAGAGCGTTGCGCTAGCCTTTCTCGAAAAATCGGATGCGGAAGAACTTCTATACCTGGTGAACGCTTCGCGAAATTCCTTGGAAACGTGGCTCCCTTGGGTGGAAAGTTTTCACACGCTGCAGGATGCTCTTTCCGCGATATCCGCATACGATGTGCAGCAAAAGATGGGAAACGGCGGAGCGTTCGGAATCCGTCGTTTGGAAGACGGAGCCTTGGCGGGAGAATTCATCTTGCAGTGGATAGACTCGCGGAACCGGTCCGTATCGCTCGGGTATTTTTTGGGAAGCGAATTTGAAGGAAAAGGCTTGGCTTTCGAAGCGGGAAGGCTCGTGCTGGAATATGTGAAGAAAATAGGGATTCATCGGGCCGAGATTTCTGCGGCGACGGAGAATGTGCGGAGCAACTCCCTGGCAAAAAGGCTCGGCTTTCGGAAGGAAGGCGTTGCGGTCGATGCGGAATTTTTACACGGAAAATTTTGGAGTCACAACCGTTGGGCGCTTGTTTTTGGCGAAAATCCTCGGTTCGGTTACGATTGTAAACATTAAAATACAGACGATGATCAAAAAAACTTGGGGAGCATTTATTTTATAGGTATGGAATCTCGTGCAGAAGAAAACAAACCGGTCGCTCCGGACATTTTGCAATATACGAATTACCGTGTCTTTTTGCACGATTATTACGCCTACAAAAAATCGACGTCGGCAGCGTTCAGTCTGCGATTTTTTGCCGCGAAGGCCGGACTTTCGAGCCATGCGCACCTGAAGCTCGTCATGGACGGGAAGCGGAACATCACGAAGAATACGGTTGTGAAAATCATCCAGGGCTTGGGTTTTGCCGATGAACGCGCCCAGTATTTTGAAAATCTGGTCTTCTTCAACCAGGCGAAAACGGACAAGGAAAAGGCTTTCTATTATGGGAAACTCATCCGTTCGACTCCGGGTTCGCGTTTGCACAAAATGGATTGTGCCCAGTTTCGCATTTTTACGGAATGGTATCATTCGGTCATCCGTGAAATGGTCGAGCTTGTCGGGTTCAACCCCGCCCCGGAATGGATCTCGAGACATCTCGGAGGTAAAATTTCGCCGTTGGAAGCGTCCGAATCGCTCAGGCTCCTGATTTCCCTGGGGCTGCTTTCTAAGACCGCCAACGGTTTCCGCCAGGCTCAGAACCTGATCACGACAGACGACGAGGTAAACGATTTGCTGGTCAAGGAATATCACCGGCAGATGCTCGACATCGCGAAAAGCGCCATCGAAGACGTTCCGGCGGATAAACGCGACATTTCGGCGGTGACCTTTGCCATTCGGCGGAAAGATTTCCCCTCTTTAAAAAAACATTTGCAACTGATGCGGAAAGAACTATTAGATTTTTCCTGTGATGCGGGAACTGGCGAGGATGTTGTCCAAGTGAACATCCAGCTGTTTCCCTTAACGCGAGGAATATAATGCGGTTCTTAAAGCCTTTCCCTCTCGGCGTTCTGTTCGCCCTGGCCCTGCTTGCATGCGAAAGTTCGGAGCGTGCCGGAATCGAAATCGGAAATCCGCAGGTCTATGCCCATGCGTTCAAGGCCCGCTTTGTCGTCGATTATGGGTTTCCGGGCGAAACACGGGATTCTTCGGATTTGCCGAGCGTTTTAATTGACGGGCTGGAACTTTCTCTTCTTCGCTTGACCGCCTATTCGAGCTACTATACCTACGTGAGCTTTAACCTTGCCGACGGTCTCACTCTCTGGCCTGAACTTGCGGAAGATTCTCCGATGAAGATTGTCTTTGCGAAGGATTCTTTGGGCGAGGAAAATTTATGGGATGCGGCTTTTGGCGATATCGAAATTGACGATGCGGGGCTTTTGAAGGAAGTCGGCGCGACCTTTGTGCCTGTCGATCGGAAATCCCGGCTGACCGGTTCGATGCTCTGGAACGGAACCTTTGTACCTTTCGCATTCTCGCTTTCCGGCTTGGATTCCCTGGAAGTGCGTTACCTGAAAAACCAGCTGGATTCGGCTTTGAACGGAGCTATATCCCTGACGGTGCGCTTCTGTGTTCCGGCATGGACGGGAGACCTTCCGCTTTCGAGCGCGGAGAAGGATGGCGACACGGTCCGGTTCGACGCGTCGCACAATGCGCTTCTGTGGGATTCCCTCACGGCTCGGTTTGGCTCGGCTTTTTCGGCGAAGCATCGGATTGTCCGCTATTCGAACGGGACGCTTGACGATTCCTACGACCCGGAACTTTTGGAAAGCTTTGATGTCATCGATTCGAACTGGGTGTCGAATGGACGCTTTGAATCGGGCTTGGACTGGATTTTTGTGGAACAACTCGGAGGCGTCGCCGATACGGGCATTGCGAATAATACCATGACGGTTCGGGTTGTGAACGGTGGAACGCAGACTTACAGCGTGCAACTGATTCACGAAGATATTCCGCTTCTTGAAAACCGAAAATACAAGCTCATCTTTACGGGAGTGGCATCTTCGCCGACATCGGTTACGGTTCGCCTGGGATCCTACAGCACGTATGCGACCGAAGCGTTTCAGAAGACGGTCGTCATGGATACGATTTGGAAATCCTACGAGTTTGAATACAAGGCTCTTGTTACCGATCTTTTTGCTCGACTGGAATTCAACTTAGGAAAGTCGCCGAATCGGTTTGACCTAAAAGATGTCAAAATCTACCGAATCGATTGAGAATTCTTGGAAACGGTACTAATTTTTCAAAAACGGTTTTAGACGGTTTTGGGTATCGCCATGAAAAAATTCCTGTCAGCCTTTTGGGTGTTGATGTTTTGCTCGGCAAGCTTTGCCTACTTGCCTGGGGAGCGGAGCTTTCCGTCGCTCCCGAATTCGAATGGGCTTTTTGGAAATCCGGCAGGGCTTTCTGCCTTTGATTCGCCGGGAGCGATCCTGAATTTCAGTCGGACGAAGGGCGACGTCTATGAAATTTCGACAGGCTTTCACGGAAATTATCTGGGAGCGTCTTTCGAGTATCGCTCGGATTATAAGGCGCTTGACGAATCCCGCTGGAATCTGATCGGTTCGCTGCCGATATTTTCCCGCTTTGCGTTCGTGGGCGCATCGTGGAACGCCTTTCGGAGTTCGGATTTTGCGGGAACCGACTGGGCGATGACGCCGGGCATTCTCGTTCGACCGTTTCCCTTCCTCTCTCTCGGTTTTGACAGTCGGAACGCATTGCAGTTCGGGCCGGAGAAGCAGCGGCGTGTGCAGGAATATGGGGCGACGATCCGCCCTCTCGACGGAATTTCCGTGAGTTATGCCGGTGAAAACGCCTCGGCGCACCGTTTGCTAATCGATGCGGACTTCGGTCTCTTGAACCTGGGCGTGCAGGTCCCGATTTACGGCGATGACGAATATCGGGTCTATGTGGCGCATGATTTCGGACGGTCTTTCAAGGGAACAGTGGCTGTGGATGATGACTGGAAACCGCGGCACGTTTCGCTAGGCTATCACCGGGCAAAGCTCGCAAACCCTTATTTTTTGCCTCGTGTCGTGCGCGTACCGCTTTCGGTTCCGCTGACGGAGACGGAATTCGGCTTTTCGCTTTTCGGGTTCGGTGCGACTTCGCTCAGCGTGGGATCCTTGCGCGAACATTTCGACCTGCTGCTCGCCGATGAAAGTGCGCAGCTGATTATTTTTGACTTTTCGGGCTACAAGGCGGGCACGGCGATTTCAAAGGAAATCGAACGGGGAATTGCCAAGCTGAATCTGCGCGGGCGGACGACAATCGCTTATTTGGACGAGTTGCGTCCGATGACCCTTCTCGCTTCGAGCGCCGCGACGAAGGTTGTCCTGGAACCTTCGTCGCGGGTGAACTTTCGCGGCGTCGGCGGAGAAGTCCTGTATTACAAGGGACTTTTCGATTTGCTGGGCGTAAAAGTGGAGCTTTTGCGGCATGGAGCCTACAAGTCGGCGGTGGAACCTTATACGGCGGACTCGATGAGTGTGGAAGCACGCGAAAATTACGAGAACCTTTACGGCGAATGGTGGAATGTCCTGACCGAGGATGTCCGGCTGCGGGCTTCGGATCCGCAGCTTCTGGATTCTTTCCTTGTACGGCCTAGCCTGCTTGCATCCGATGCGAAGAAAGCTGGACTTGTCGATACGATGCTCTACCTAGATGAAGTCGCCTCCTATGCGCTCAAGACGATTTATGGGGTGGATGCGCCGTTTGTGCGGGTTTCGAATTTCGCTCCGAAGGCGGGACGGCGCATCTTTGACGAGAGCTGGCAACCGCGGTCTAAAATCGCCTTGCTGAATATCGAAGGTTCCATCGTAGATGGCTCGGGCGGATATGACCCGCTGACGGGTTTTCGCAGTACCGGTTCAAGGGAAGTTCTCGAGGCGCTTGACAGGTTCGTGCGTTCCCCGGAATATTCCGCCCTAATCGTCCGCATCAACAGTCCGGGAGGCTCGGCACAGGCTTCGGATGAGATTTGGCATCGCCTGTGGGCGATTTCCCGGACGGGACTGCCCGTCATCGCGAGCATTGGCGACATGGGGGCTAGCGGAGGCTACCTGATCGCTTGCGGGGCAAATGAAATCATTGCGGAAAAGGCGAGCATCGTCGGGAGCATCGGAATTTTTGGGGGAAAGGTCAGTTTCCGGGGGCTTTTCGACAAGCTGAGACTTCGCACGGAAACGGTCAAGACGCATGAATTTGCCGTGTCGGACGGAATCGGAAGCGCCTTTACGGAAAGCGAGAAGGAGGCGCTTCAAAATTACCTGGATGCCTTTTACGGGAGATTTTTGGATATCGTCAGCGGAGCGACGGGACTAGGCGTCGATTCCTTGGACAGGAGTCTTGCCGGTGGGCGGGTCTTTACCGGAAGCCAGGGCGTTCAAAACGGGTTGATTCATCGGATCGGCGGACTTGACATGGCGATTCACGAAGCGAAACGCCTTGCCGGGCTTTCGGAGCGTCGCACCGTGACACTCGAATCCATTCTCACGGATGATACCTACCTGTCGCGCAACTTTTCGGACCAGGTCCGCTTGCTCTCCTGGATGAAATCCATGGAAAAAACACAGGTTTGGGCTCTTTTTACAATGCCCCCCTTGCCGATTCGGTAAAATTTTTTACATTTGAGCCGACCATTGAGCTATGGTGTAATGGTAGCACAACAGATTCTGAATCTGTTTGTCTAGGTTCGAATCCTGGTAGCTCAATAAGGATAGGCGGTTCTTCGGAATCCGCCTTTCTTATTTTAAAATGCGATAATTATTTTTGCGAAAATTTTGAAGAAAATGAATTCGGGGAACTGCTAGGAAAAGTTTTGCATTTTGAAGAGTTGCAT
>JBNMGX010000133.1:0-5960 GCA_050872465.1 Hallerella sp. | reverse complement strand
TATGTCCTCGTCGCGCTTCCGCTGTTTGCGCTCATCATGGCGCTCGGGCTGAAAGATTTTCTGGAAACGTGCCTTGTCGATGCGAAGCGGGCTTCGGGCATTTCCGCAGCGGCAGCAATTCTTCTTTCGGTCGGTCTTGCGCTCCTACACACTTCGAGCTTTGACGCAAACATGCTCTACTATCGGAACAAGCTCTTGGGCGAAGAAAACTTCTTGAACACAAAACTCAAGGATTTTCCCGAAAATTCCATCTTCATCTACGCGCGGCCTTGGCAGATGCTCGCTTCGGGCCATTCGAGTTTCAGCGAGCGGACGTTCATGAACTGGACGACGGACGACTTTGCGAAATACCAGAACCTGAGCGGCGGGCACATCTATCTGGTCCGCGGCCAGGACGGTTACGGAAAGGTGAACCGGGAATCCCGCGTGGTCGGATTCAAGACGACGGATCAGGTCAATTCGATTCTGGACGGCTACCGCGTAGAAAAGGTCCTCGCGGAAAACCGCCTCTTCGGATACCCGCTGACGATTCACCGCATCGCTTCGAAGCACGGGCTTTCCCTCTATGCGCAAGGGATTTCTGTCGGCGAGCTGGAAAACGGGCGCTTCGTCGTGACGAAAAATTTCAGCGAATCCGTTGCGTTTGATTTGTTCAAAGGCGATTCCCTGACCGTGCACGGTGTCATCGAAAATTCGACGGATTCCGTTCCCGTCAAGGAAATTCCGACGGGACTTTCCCGCTTCCGCTTCGACTTCTACGTACCGGACGATACGGTCCGCATCTGGCGCGACGCCTTTGTCGCCGGGGAATCAGTCCGTCTGGTCTCCGAGCTACCGTTTGCAAGCGCATCGCAAGACTGGGGAAATCCAGAGCGAAACGAAAGCGTAGAGCATCACACGCTGCGTCTCGGCGGCGAACCTTACCGCTTTGGAATCGGTTCCCACGCAAACTCTTCGATCGTGTTGGACCTTTGCGCAGACGGAAAATGTCCTAGCGGCAAGTTGGAGGGAAATTTCCACGCGATTGTCGGACTGGACGATGAAAGCGCCTGCGGTGACGGAGCTTCGTTTGCCATTTTGGCAGAAGGCAAGGAACTGTGGCGTTCGAAACGGCTGTATTCCGGCGATACGTCGCATGTCTCGGTTCGGATTCCTTCAACGAAAACGCTTGACCTCCGCGTGGAAAAGAGCGAGAACATGGACTGCGACCACGGCGACTGGGTAAACGCCTGGATTTCGGATGTCAAATGAAAATCCTGGTCGCACCGCTCGATTGGGGACTGGGGCACGCGACGCGGACAATTCCGGTCATCCGCAAGTTTCTTGCGAAGGGCGCCAAAGTCGATCTAGCTGTTTCGGGAAAAATGTCCGCACTCTACCACGGAGAATTTCCCGGTTTGACACAAATTAACATTCCGGGCTACGGGATTCGCTATCCGAGTTGCGGGTTCGAAATGCCGTTCTGGCTTTTCGCCAATTACCGTCGCATTTTAAAGGTAATCCGAAACGAACATGAAATCGCCGAAAGCCTCGTCAAGGAACACGGATACGATGCGATATTTTCGGACAACCGTTTCGGCTTCTACGCAAACGGGATAAAAAACATCTACATGACGCACCAGCTGCGCATCGCCTTTCCGGGACCTTTTTCCGCATTGGAAAATCTGGGCGTCGCATGGCACAAGCAGCAAATGCAAAAGTTCGACGAAATCTGGGTGCCCGATTATGCAGATTTTCCGGGCCTTGCGGGAAAACTTTCGCACGTCCGCTACGATGAAAATTTTGCGAGAAAGTTAAAATTCATCGGACCGCAATCGCGTTTTCCGAAAGAGGATTCGCACAAATTAACCACATCTCGGCCGACAAAAAAATTTGACTTTCTAGCGGTCCTTTCGGGACCGGAACCGATGCGGACATCGTTTGAAAAGGCCGTGCTAAAAGCCTTTGCGGAAATTCCCGGCAAGCAGGCGGTTATCCGCGGACTCCCGGGCGAGAGCGAACTTCCGCCCGCTCCACCGAACGTAACGCTTTTTAACCATCTGGAAACCAGAGCCTTTGCGGAAACCGTAAAAAGCGCAAAAGCAATCGTTTCGCGTTCGGGATACAGTACCGTGATGGACATGGAAAATCTCGGAGCGAGCTGTATCTTTGTGCCGACACCCGGCCAGACGGAACAGGTTACCTGGGCGAGCTTTTGCAAAAATCCGGATTCGCAAAACTTCTCCACCAAAACGACATCTCAGCCAAAAAACTTTGCGAGGCTATCAAAACATGAAACCTTTTACCATCGCATTTCCCCTGCCCGTTTCCAAGGAAGACGCTCCGAAATTTTTCCTGGAAAAACTGAACATCGATACCGGCAAAAAGCAGATGATGCTTCCCGGCTCCTCGATTCTTTTCGAACCGATTCTGCAAGGTGCCGCGGCAGGACTTGAAACGGTTTTCTCGGAGCACTTTGCGCTTTCCGCCGAAGAAGCCGCTGCAATTGCCGCACACAAATCGCTGTTCTTTTTGCAGTTTTTCATCAAGACGGATGCGGAATTCGAAACGTTCCTAAGCGTAGCGAAAAAGATTCTGGAAGCGGGAGCCCTGGGCGTCTATGTCGAAAACTCGGGATGCGCCTGGAGCCGAAAGGCTTTTGAAAACCTGATATCCGGCGACGTTCCGCTCGAAGCGTTCATCAACTTTGTGGAAACATCCGATTCGATGTTCACCCTGGGAATGGAACCTTTTGGCTCTCCGGACATTTGCATTGCGACAAAAAATGACAATCTCGATCTGCGGGCAGTCCTGATTTCCGCTGCGGATTCCATCGTCTTGGATGGCGCAGATTTTTCCTCGGGAACAAAATGGAAGGACGATGCCGATAACGAATTCGAATTCAAGAACGAATCCAAACCGCCGTTCGCCAAGAACTCTCCCGAATGGAACGCCCAAGGCTATGTAAGGCTCGTGGCGAAAAAACGATGACAAAAAATTTATATGCAGACGAAAAGAGACGCTTGTGGGCGCCTCTTTTTTTGAAGAATATCAATCACGATATTGGTGTCCAAGAGAATCTTCACAGCTTTCCCTCGAAATATTCTGCTTGGCTTCTTCCAGGGAAAGATTGCCGGGAACGGAACCGACAATCGAGTCAAGCAATTCGAGACCTTTTTTTTGCTATTCCTTGATTTTTTTCTTTTAAAATTTTTTTCGAATGTTTTTTGAAGTTTTAGCAATTGTCCCAGCGACAACGCTTTAACTTGCGATTCCAGTTCCCTGAAAGCGATTTCCGACATAAAGCACCTCTCTTCAAAGTTAATAAACATTTTCATTTGGAAAGAAACCGTGAGACAGAATTGTTTGATGGCGAAACAAAAACGATTATGCTGTTATTGCTACATTCTGTACGAATGTCTAACGGCCAGAAAGAGTCCCGGTGAGCCTTTTCGAAAAACTGCAGAAAGCTTCGTCCGAAGAAAATGTAAAAGCGGAATACATCAAAGCGTTGCATTTGAAGGAAGTGCAGCGGAACCTGGTTGATATCCAAACGCGCGAAGTCTGGTTCGAAGCGAAATTCGGTTCCAAGAAATCCCTCTACGAGATGTTCACGCAGATCCTCTTCTACATCCACCGCGCTCTGAAAGACGGCGAACAAATTCCGCCGTTTCTCTGCGTCGTCGATAGCGTCAAGGCCGCCATCATGAAGACCGATGCCGCCCTTCCCCTCTTGCAGGACAAAAACATCCGCATCCGATGGGGAAAATCCGCAAGCGACGTCACCCAGGATGCGCTAGACACGGTATCGCAGTATATCGGCACCCACTTCGTGAGCTTCAACATCGAAACCCACGAGCGGGAATTTATCGACATGCTGAAAAACGCCATCGAAAAAGGCGAAATCATCCGCACGCAGATAACGCCCGACAACCTGAAACAAGTGTTCGACAAATGGGTAGAAACGGTCGGGAAAGAAATCGTAGAAGCCTCCCCCGAAAATTATGCCGAACTTTTTTACGCCGACGTGATGAGCGACGGCAAGGAACCGGTTCACGACAAACTTTCCGCGGAACTTTTGCACCGCGGCGAAAAGCCCGTCTTTCTCTTGAACGGAAAGACCTACGAAATCGCAAGCGTCGAAGGCTACAACCATTTCTGGCAGATTTACGACAGGCCGCCAAAAGAAAACTACCGCAGCTACCTGCTTGAACGGCGCGACAGCCTGATCCCGGTCGATGAGCGGACTTTCAAAGGCGCCTACTACACGCCGCTTCCCGTCGTCGATAAGGCTTACGATTTGTTGGAGAGCACGCTTGGAGCCAACTGGCAAAAGGACTATTACGTGTGGGACTAATCGAAGAAACGAAAGCGGGCAAGAAAAAGATTTTGGTGCTCATCAACCCGCCATATGCGGAAGCGACCAACGCGTGCAACACGGCGAAAGGTTCCGAAAGGAGAAACAAGGAAGGCGTCGCCAAAACGCGGTGGGCCAGGACCGGCATGGAGGCATACGGCAAGGCAAAGAACGAACTCTTTTTGCAGTTCGTGACACGAGTGGCGAAGGAAATTCCCGGGGCGACAATCGGAATGTTCAGTACGCTGAAGAAATCCGCTGCGAAGTCCTCGACAGAAACGCGAACCCCGTCGGGGAAAAAACTTTTTACAACACCCGAGCAAAGGACTGCCTTTCGAACTGGATAGTCCGCCCGAAACCGAACGGCGAAAAGTGGCGCATCGAAAACCACTTCATTCCTTTCACCGAAGAACAGGTGGGAGCAAGCGAGCGTTTCGAAAGCGATTTCATGGTGCGGTATCTGGAAGGCAAAGTTTTCAGCAAAGAGGCCCGGGCCGTTTTGGAAGAGGGCAAAAAAATCTGGAGCGAGTACTTCCGGCAAACCTTTAACCACAAGATCCGCGAGGCGTTCAAGCTGGATCGTCCGGACGTCGGCTGGTACCAGGTCCGCATGGCGCTAAAAGCCCAGAACGAAACCGGAACATCCCTTCCCGTGAACTTTTCCACCTTCGAAGCTGCCTACCGAACCCTTTCCGACAAATTGCGCCCGCAGGTTTACCGATACGGATTTTTGAAGTGAGCCTATTCCGTTACCGCAACCGCGAGCATTTGCGCGATGTCTTCCGGAGCTGAATTCTGGAGCAGCGCCTGGTTCATCTCGATTTCAAAACCGAGATATTTCGTCTGGGGAAAGATTTTGCGGAGCACGGTCGTGTGACCGTCCGTCTTTCCGAGATAGGGATAATTGAACCGGACGCGAAGCTCCGGAGCATAGGCTTTCAGGTTTTCCCGGAGCCTTTTCGCAAAGGCAGCTTCCCTTTTTCTCGCCGGATCGTAAAGAAAGCCTATATCGGTGTTTCGAACTTCGCCGTTTAACTCCGGGGTGAAGCTGTGAATCGAAAGGTGCAGGATCGGCGCGGGATTCTTTCGCGCAAGTTCACGCTTGGCGGCTCCGAGAAACGCGTCGCGGTAGCCGCTGAAGTAACCTTCCAAAAACTTTTTCTCGTTTTCGGAAACGCCTTCCGTGTATTCGGAATAACGATGATTCCTGTCGCTGTTCCGGTTCAAATCGATAGCGAGCCGCGTATAGGCTCCCTGTATCGCGTAAGCGGGCCGGAGAATCTTGGCGAGTTCCCAAAAGACATCCACCGCGCCGATGTCATACGCGCGATGCGTGCCGAGAACTTTCCGGATTTCGCGCCCCTTGAAGTAGCGAGACAGAAACTCCGGAACTGCGTTCGAAGCATGTTCGCAGCTGAGGAAAACGGAAAAATTCCGCTTAGCCATAGAGCGTGTTTTCCGCGAGCGAGCGGGCGAGCACAGCGTATTCGCGGACAAAGTCTTCCCGGGACGGCGCCGCTCCGAGCCTCTTGAAAAGGGCGCTTGCGAGCGTTCCGCGTTCGAGAATCCGTTCGAGAACATCCCCCGATTTTTCGGAAATGTTTCCGCGGACCTTTGCGAAAAT
>JBNMGX010000132.1:0-5975 GCA_050872465.1 Hallerella sp. | reverse complement strand
AGTGCCGAACGGATTCTTTTTCGCACGATTTTATCCAGGAATTTCATGCATTGCTTTTGAAAGATCTGAATGGAGCAAGCAACAATGCTTTGAACGGTCGGTACAAGGCGTGTGACAATCGCATTGTCAACTCTTTTGGCAAGATCGTTTTTGAACCGCCTTCGCATACCGAGACGAAAAAATACATGGACGAACTCATCCATTTTCTGAATAGCAGAAATGATTGCGTCAATCCGCTGGTAAAGGCCGCTATCGCCCACGCCCAATTTGAATCGATTCATCCCTTTGAAGATGGAAACGGGCGAGTTGGCAGAGCCTTGGTCAGTTTGTATTTGTATAAATCCGGCCTTGTCCATCGTCCTTATTTTTACTTGAGCGAGGCGATAAGTCAGGATCGGATTGTCTATTATGGAAAATTGGACAGTTCGCGAAAATCCGATTACAATGAATGGATAAATTTTTTTCTCCGTAAAATTGCGGCTCAGGCTAGACGGCAGATTAACTATATCAATGTGTTGGATAATTTGTACGAAAAAACGCGGACGATTGTAAGCGATTCTGTGAACAGTCCAAAGTTCGATGCTATTATGGAAACCTTTTCAAGCAGCCGATTTTAACATCCAAGACTCTGTCCGAACGTTTGAGCGTATCCGTAGGACAGGCGAAACGCTATTTGGAAGTTTTGGAGAAAAAGTATGTCCTTTTCGGAAGTGACCGCAGACGGAATAAGCTTTACTACTTCTTGGAACTCTTGGAGGCGAAGCGACTTTTCTGATTTCTGTCTGGGCGGATTACGATGCTAATGCGAATTTTGGGGAATAAATATTTGCTTTTCTCGCCTTCTTCCCAAATCTCGATTTATATTTTAGTTTGTGAAAAATATCGATGGTCGCACTCAACTTCTGGCCATTTTCGGAAACCCTGTTGGTCACAGCAAGTCTCCTTGTATGCACAATGCGGTTTTCGAAAAGCTGGGCATCCATGCGGCGTATGTGCCGCTTTCCCCCGAGCCTTCCGATTTAGGGAAGGCCATCCAAGGCTTTCGCGCGATGAAGTTTCTCGGTGCGAATGTCACAATTCCCTTCAAGGAAAAGGTCGGGGAATTTCTCGACGGGCTTTCGGAGATTTCCCGCTTCACAGGCAGCGTGAACACGCTTTACTGGGAAGAGGGAAAAGTCGGCGGTCGCCTGCTCGGGACGACGACGGATCCTTACGGTGCGCTTCTCGACCTTGCGGAAAACGGCGTTCCGGTAACAGGTTCCCGTGTCGCGATTCTCGGAAACGGCGGAGCGGCCCGTTCAATTGCCTACGCGATGCTTTCGGAAGGCGTGGAAAGTCTCACGATCGTTTCGCGGAATGCGGCTCGCGGGGCGGAACTTGCCACAGCGCTCTCGGAGGCGTTCCCGCAAAAGCCCGCTGTCGGTCATGTTCTCTTTGGCGAGTTTGGAAAAATCCGGGATTCGCTGGACTTGGTTTTGAACGCGACGAGTGTCGGGATGACGCCGAACGAAGCGGATTCGCCGCTTCCACGGGAAATGCTTTCGAAAAAATTTGCCGTGTGCGATATCGTCTATGCGCCTGCGGAGACGAGGCTTCTTCGCGAAGCGAAATCCGTCGGCTGTAAAACGGTCGGCGGTTCCGCGATGCTTGTCTATCAGGGGGCGAAAAGTTTTGAATACTGGTTTCCCGGAAAAAAGGCGGATATCTCTACGATGAAAACGGCGATTGGCCTTGCGGAGGAAAGATGATGGAATCCTTGAACCAGACCGTCTATTTTACGGGCTTCATGGCGAGCGGCAAGAGTCGGATCGGGCATGCGGTCGCGGAACGTTTTCATGCGACGTTTATCGATACCGATGCGACGATCGTGGAGCGACAGGGGAAAAGCATTTCGGAAATTTTCGAAGAGGATGGCGAAGCGGCGTTTCGCAAGATGGAACTTTCCCTAATCGAGGAAATTGCGGCGGATCCTTCGCCGAAGGTGGTCGCTCTCGGCGGGGGAACCTTGACGCAAGGGGCGGTCGTATCGCTTATCCGGAAAACGGGATTGATCGTCCGTCTCTGGGCCTCTCCGGAAGTTCTATCGGAGCGGATCGGTCGCAAGGATACGCGTCCGCTGATGTCCGGGCTTTCGCCGGAGGCTCGTCTCGACAAGGTCAAGGCGATGCTCGCGGAAAGGGAAGCGCGCTATGCGCTTGCCGATTTCAGCGTGGAGAGTACAAACGAATCCGAGGAGCGGGTCGTTTCGGCGGTGCTGCGCGGATTGCAATTCTGGAATTCTCGGGCGGTTTATGTGGAACCATCCGGCGGTTCGCATTACCCGATTTTCATTGGACACAAATTAATTTCCAAATTTTCGACGCTTCTGTCCGGGCTTCGGCTCGCTCCAAACGATTCGTTTCTCGTCTGTACGGACACGACGATTGCGAAAGCGCAGTCCCGCAATCTGGGAATGCTCCGGCACGAGGCGGGAAACTGTCCTGTCTTCAAGTTTCGCGCCGGTGAAATCTACAAGAACCTGAACAGTTTGAATCAGCTTTTCACGTTTATGCTGCGGAGACGCTTTAGCCGCAAATCGTGCCTGCTCCAGCTTTCGGGCGGGGTCGTCGGCGATATGGCGGGCTTTGCCGCGGCGACGTACCAGCGCGGCATTTCGTTTGTGCAGATTCCCACGACGCTCCTTGCGATGGTCGACAGCTCGGTCGGCGGAAAGGTCGCAGTAAACCACCCGGAAGGAAAGAACATGATCGGGGCGTTTTACCAGCCGAAGGCGGTCGTTTGCGACCTGGACACGCTTTTGACTCTTCCCGATTCGGAATATCTCGCGGGACTTGCCGAAGTCGTCAAGTATGGCGTGATATACGACGAGGCGTTCTTTGCGTATCTGGAACAGAACGTGCAAAAGATTCTCTCCCGGGATGCGGAAGCTTTGGCGCATATCATTCGGCGCAGTTGTGAAATCAAGGCGGAAGTCGTCGGCATTGACGAAAAGGAACTCGGGCTGCGGGCGATTCTGAATTACGGGCACACCTTTGGCCATGCGATTGAAAATCTGCACCACTATGAATTTTCGCACGGTATCGGGGTGAGTCTTGGAATGCGGGTCGCTGCGCGCCTCGCCCGGATGCTCGGGCTGATTTCGGAGGAGACGGAAATGCGACAGTCCGTGCTTCTCGATGCCTACGGATTTCCGAAGACTGTCGATGGCGTCACAGCCGATGCGGCCTGGGAAGCGATGGGCGTCGATAAAAAAGTCGAAAAGGATAAACGCGTCTATATTCTTCCGACGCGAATCGGCGAAGTGAAGAAAGTCGCAAATGTCGAAGAATCCTTGGTCAAGGAAGCCTGGAAAGTTGTCTTGCCGGAGGTCTGCGCATGAGTATCCTGGTAACGGGCGGAACAGGCGCCCTCGGATTTCATATCCTCGCCACCGTAACGCGGAACGGCGAAAGCCTTTTCAGTTTTAGCGATGAACAGCCGCAGCCGTGGCAGAAAATTTCCGATGTGGTCTATCGCACGGGAAACCTCCTGAATTTCAAGGACGTCCTCGCCGTGGTGAAGGAAACCGCTCCCCGTGCCATCTTCCATTTGGCGAGCCAGTCGAGCGTGGGGCTTTCGTACAAGAAGCCTTACGAAACGCTCAGCACGAACCTGCTCGGAACGCAGAACCTCCTCGAAGCGGCCCGCCAGATCGTTCCCGAAGCGAAGATTCTCCTGCTCAGTTCGAGCGAAATCTACGGGCGCGCAAACGGGACGCTTCTCACCACCCTCCACAAGGAATCGGATCCGCCGAATCCGCTGACATCGTATGCGACGTCCAAGGCTTGCATGGAGCTTTTGGGCAATCAGTTTGCGAACGCTTACGGAATGCACATCGTGACGATTCGACCGTTCCATTTTACCGGTCCGCATCACAGCCGCCGCTTTGCGATTCCTTCGATTGCAAGCCAGCTGGTGAAGATTAAAAAGTACGGTGCGGAACCCATCATCTATTCCGGGAGCCTGGATGTGAGCCGTGACGTTCTCGACGTGCGCGACGTGGCGCGTGGGCTTATCCAGGTCTTGCAGGCCGGAAATCCCGGCGAAGTCTATAACATCTGCTCGGGAAAATCCTATACGTTCCGGGAGCTGACCGAATACCTGGTCGATATTGCGGGAGTCGATGTCGATTTCTGTTTCGATCCGTCGAAGGAACGCACTCTCGACATTCCGCTGCTTGTCGGCGATCCGGCAAAGATTACCGCCTTGGGCTGGAAGCCCTTGATTACGATGGAGGACTGCCTCAAGGACCTTTACAATGAAATGGTCGTGCGGCTGAAGATGGAACGGGAGATGAAAGGCTCGCTCAATTCTTGAATTCGCTTGATTTCTATATTTTCGCATTATGATGTTTTCGCAATTGACTGAATCTTTGGAATCGACGCTGAAAAATCTGCGTGGACAAGGAACCCTGACCGAGGAAAACGTAGCGGATTCGCTCCGCGAAGTTCGCCGGGCCTTTCTCGAAGCGGACGTGAGCTTTAACGTCACGCGCGACTTCGTGAAGGCGGTGAAGGAAAAGGCGATGGGAAAGGAAGTTCTCACGTCGGTAACGCCCGGGCAGCAGATTGTCAAGATTATCCACGACGAGCTGGTCGAGGTGATGGGCGGCGAAACGAAGGAACTTGTCCTTTCGGGAAAGCCTCCGGTCGGCATCATGATGGTCGGTCTCCAGGGTTCCGGCAAGACGACTTTTGCCGCGAAGATTTCCCTCTACCTGCGGAGCAAGCGCAAGAAGAAGCCGCTCCTTGTCGCGGCGGACGTCTATCGCCCGGCGGCTATCAAGCAGCTGCAGGTTCTCGGCAAGTCCATCGGGATTCCGGTGTACGACGAGGGCGAAGGAAATCCGGTCGAAATCATCAAGCATGGACGCGAATACGCGGAACAGAACGGCTTTGATGTCGTCATCTACGATACCGCGGGTCGTTTGCAAATCGACGAAAAGCTGATGCAGGAACTCGAACAGGCTCGCGATGCGGTGAAGCCCGAGGAAATCCTCTTTGTCGCGGATGCGATGATCGGCCAGGAAGCGGTCAATGTCGCGGAGACTTTCTTCAACCGGCTGAACTTTACGGGTGTCTGTCTTTCGAAAATGGACGGTGACGCGCGTGGCGGTGCGGCGCTTTCGATTAAAAAGATTACGGGCGTTCCCATCTGCTTCATCGGCGTGGGCGAGAAGCCGAACGAAATCGACCTTTTCCACCCGGATCGCATGGCTAGCCGAATCCTCGGCATGGGCGACGTGGTGAGCCTTGTCGAAAAGGCGCAGTCGGTTATCGACGAACGCGATGCGAAGGACCTGAAGAAAAAAATCCTGAACAACACGTTTGACCTGGACGATTTTTTGCGGCAGCTCCGCACGATTAAAAAGCTCGGGCGCATCAAGGATATTCTGGGTCTCATCCCGGGTCTGAACAAGCTCCCGCTCGACAAGATCAACGAGAAGGAAATGGTCTATGTGGAAGCTGTCCTCAGTTCGATGACTGTCAAGGAGCGCAAGCATCCCGATCTCATCAACGGCAGTCGCAAGACCCGAATCGCCAAGGGCTCGGGCACGGACGTTCCGCGCGTGAACCAGGTTCTCCGCCAGTTCGAGGACATGAAGGCGATGTTCAAGAAAATCGGCTCGTTTGCGCGAAAGCAGAACGGCGGCGCACCGGTCGGTTCGAATTACACGCCGCCCAAGAAGAAAAAAAAGAAGCGCTGATGCTCGTCGTCGCGGACAGTGCGATCCCTTTTTTGCAAGGCGTCCTGGAACCTTTTGCGGATGTCCGCTACAAGCCAGGTGCGGAAATTCGTTCCGCGGATGTAAGAGATGCCGATGCGCTGTTCGTCCGGACGCGGACCCATGTCGATTCGAGCCTTCTCGAAGGTTCCCGGGTGAAATTCGTCGCGACGGCGACAATCGGGACGGATCACTTGAACAAGGCGTATCT
>JBNMGX010000131.1:0-5981 GCA_050872465.1 Hallerella sp. | reverse complement strand
TCGTAAAGCTTCTGGGAAAAGGTCTCTTTCATCATTCTTCCCAAGTTGCTTCCCTGCGACAGAGAACGGGGGGCAGGGAACCCCACCTGCAAGCAAATCAATTTGATTGAAAAAGGGCTTGCCGGAGAAATCTTTCACATCGGCACAAATTACATTCCAATCTTTTCGATTATTCTTCAGAATAGAACAATAATCGCTTTCGTATTCAACAAGAGCTACGTGTTCAAAGCCTGCGATCGACAAACCCAAGGCTTGTCCGCCTGCTCCTGCACAGATTTCAATACAATTCAAAATTGTAGTCTCCGGTTTTTGAACGTGTCGTTTTTCAATCATACAATGTACTTTTTTGTGTATGTATTGACAATTGACTTGTATCGGATATGGCGAAAATCTCTCAGAAAACTTTGCCAATAATCCTTGTCCCAAATATAGCTTATGGATATGTCATAATATGACAAAACGGTAAATTCGCGCATTTTTATTCTCAAAAACAGCAATAATTAAACAAGTATTTTGGCTTGGCATCCATGGGAAAGGCAATGTTCTTTTCTTGTACGGTCGTGTCGAGAAAGATCATGCCGCATCCTATCGCTCCCGGTTTGTCATGGTCGCCGTTGACGCGGATAGGAACTGCTCCGCAACGGACTCGTCCGGGGAATGCTTGCGGTTCAGCTGTTCCTCAAGGGAGCGGAAAAGGCTTGTCTGTGCGGAGAATTTCGGAGGTCTATACATGAAAATAATGCAAGGTTTTCAATCGCATAAATCAATTTTTCCCAATAGCTATGCGGGTTGAGCGAAATTTTAAGGGACGACTACATAATAAACAAATTGTCGGAAGCGATGAAAACTATTTGATGGTTGCCATAGATGGCGAGGGGCTTTTAAAATGTGAGGCTCTCCGCCGAATGAGGGAAAATCCCGTCCGAAAATCGGATAACGGAAAAGCCCCGTGGACTTTTCTCCGCGGGGCGTTCGCGTGGAAATGTTCGTTTATGCGCTCTTAACGTAGGCCTTGATGGCGTCGCGGATTTTGGTGAACACCAGACGGAGTTCATCCTCGTCCTCTTCGAGGAGCGTGATGCGGAATCCTTGGAATTCGCTGCAGAAGCTGCTGATGGGGACAAAATGTCATGTGTGATTTTTCAAAAATACCGATAAAGTGAGAAGCGTAATAATAATTATCATTCACGTTGTGTAAATTTTACAATAGATTTGCTTGGTTAAAGAATAAATATTGTTATGTTTGCTTTGATGAAAAGAATAAAGTTTGTTATCCTATTTTGTTTCTATTTGGGATTCTTTTCGTTTTCAATAGGCGCTACACCATCGAATGTGCGATTTTCGGCCTATGCTGTTGAGGATTATTCGAATTACACGGGAACAAAAAATTTAGCCAGATCGATTTCTCATAAGAATAAATTTCTCAATAAACTGATTGTCGCAATACAAAAAAAATACCCAAATGTTTCGACGGAAATTTTATATAATCGAGAAAATTCGCAAGCGATGAGTTCCGCTTTTAAATTGGACAAAACGGACTCGACCGAAATTGTATTCTTTGCCGGTCATGGAAATCAGCAAAGTTTGGCTTTTTATGATAAATCACTAAGTTTGGATAAAGGGAATAAGACATTTGGTAAAAAACGCGTTGGGTTTTCTTTGACGCGTGTCTAGTGTTGAATGTTAACAAAAGTGGACACCTTTCGGAAGCAATGTCGGCTGTTTCGGTCGATGCCAATCGGCTTACGAAAATGGTGAATCTATTTGAAGGAGTTCATGCGATTCTTGGCAATTATGGGTTGGGCTGGCAAGGAAATATAAAAAAGCATTGGTATAGTTCCGCTCGTTGGCGGACGGAAGATGTGTATGAATATTTCGCCAAGTATTTCATAGAAGATGGAGTCTCTTTATGGAATGCCTATTCGTCCTCGGTGAAAAAGGTGTATAACAATTTTCACAACAATGCCGCTTAGGGATATTCCACTGGAATTTCTGGATATGACTCCGCGATTTGGTATTTTTATGGAGTGGAAGCGAATGGAAATGTTGTTGATATGTCTGAAGAAAGATTTGACTTTTCATACAATGCGCCTGTTTTGTTGAATGATACTCGATTTAAATCAAAATCATTGAAATTAAGGCGTTTAAAAATAGGAAAGCCCAAATATGAATAAAAATTTTTGGAAATGGATGATTTCTTTTAGCCTTGCTTTGGCGTTCTTTTGTAATAGTTGGGCTCAGCCTAAGTTGATTTTGGAGAGGAACGTGGAGAAAAAAAATGACAAAATATGCTGACAAAAGCTTTCAAAGAATGAGAATTAAGGGTGATGCATATATAAAAATTGATAGGAAAAATAGTCGTGCTATTTCCGATGTTCGAAGCTCGTTGAAAAATCATTTTCAAATTTTTGAAAATAACGATCATTCCGTCAAAATTGGAGGACCTCAAGTTGTAATTTTAAAAGATATCAATGAGAGGCAAATGGCCATTCCCGAGAAAATTCTTCCTGATTCCATAGCAAAGCAATTTAGTTTGGTCTCTATTGATACCGAATTTACTACGGATATAAAGGATTTAAAGGAAAAAGTAACGGGTCTTGTTTTCAATTATCAAAGAGTATATAATAAACGAATTGTCAGAAGCGACAAGAATTACTTGATGATTGCCATAGATGGCAAGGGGTTTTTACAATGGGCGGATATAGCGATGGAAGACTTGCAACAAGGAAATGGATTTTTGGAAATATGTACAAACTATCAAGAAAGCGTGTCGTTGTTGGATTCCATTGTCAAGAGTCTTTTTTCGAAAGTCCATATCGCTCATTTAGATATTGGTAGAAATGTTGATTCCGTAATGGTAACCAGCGTGGCGGAGGCATATTGCGAGGTGAAAAATCAAGGGCTGTTGTTGCCCTGTTTTTCATACACGTTGGATTTGGTTCTCGAGGATGGCTCAGTAATTTTTACCATGATGGATGTTCCCGCGTCGCTTCAACTTTGGAGGAAATTCGATGAAAATATTCACGATAATTTTGGGGTTAATGGTCTTCAGCTCGTGTTCGGACACTGAAAGCGGGGAACAACTTTCTTTCACGGAAGTTGGCGCTTGCGAAATCGGCTCGGACGTTTCTTTCGAGGAGAATTTTGGAGATATTGTCGATACGGTTTATTTTTTACTCCGGCAGGATGGATCCGCCGAGGCGACGATGCAGCTCGGCTGGTCGTGTGGCGGAATCAAATATTACCTTGTGGGCGAATGTTTGGACGACACGCTCTTTATCGATTCCCGGACGAATAGCGTCGTGGCAAGTTGCTCGTGCGTGCAAACGGTGAAAGTGACGATTCCCGCGGCTTTTGCCGATGCGAAAGTTCTTGTCTACGATAGGAAAAGACGTTTCCCGCGGACGATTGTGAAAGTTTTCACCGAATGAGGGAAAATCCCGTCCGAAAATCGGACAACGGAAAAGCCCCGTGGACTTTTCTCCGCGGGGCGTTCGCGTGGAAATGTTCGTTTATGCGCTCTTGACGTAAGCCTTGATCGCGTCGCGAATTTTTGTAAACACGAGACGTAGTTCATCCTCATCTTCTTCGAGAAGCGTGATGCGGAAGCCCTGGAGTTCGCTGCAGAAGCTGCTGATGGGAACGACGCAGACGCCTGTCGAGGCAAGCAGGTAATAGACGAAGCGATAATCGAGGCTAGAAACGTTTTCCGTCCACTTTTCCACGAGGCTCTTGATTTTCGGGTCTTTGACGGGAAGCGTCTGGCGGTCGTTGAGAACGCCCGGTTTAAAAACAATCGTGTTGTAGAACGCGCCGTAGGTCGGGTTGAAGTAAAGCTCCGGCACTTCCGAGAGAATCTCGTTGATGAGCGCGCTGCGGCGTCCGATCTGTTCGTTGAGGGCGTCGCGGTGGATCTTGTAGCGCGGATCGCCGAGGACTTTTGGAATCGTGAGTTGCGGGATGGTCGTGGAGCAGACCTCGATCATCTTTGCGTTGTCGATCGCGCGGCAGAACGCGTCGAATTCGGGATCCTTGTCGCGGTTGTAGTATTCCGCCCATCCGCAGCGGGCTCCTGGCCACGGGTATTGCTTGGAAATGCCGTTGAGCGAAATCCCCGGGACGTCGCCGATATAAGTCGCTAGCGGGTGCGCATGTACACCGTTGTATGTAATCTTGTTGTAGATTTCGTCGCAGATGATGCAGAGATGGTAATCCTTTGCGATTTTCACCATGTTCTCCAGGTATTCCATCGGATAGACCATTCCCGTCGGGTTGTCCGGGTTGATGATAAGAATGCCGGCGACGTTCGGGTTGTACTTGACCTTGTTTTCGAGTTCTTCGAGATCGGGGAGCCAATGGTTTTCCGGGCGCAGGTGATAGACGAGCGGAGAGGAGTGCGCATGCGAAGCTTCGGCGGAACTGTGCGTGCTGTAGGCGGGGGACGGTCCGATGATGCGGGTCGTCATGGAGAGCAGGCTGTAAATCGTGGAAATGGCGTCGCCTAGTCCGTTGAAGAAGAGGATATCGTCTGCGGTGATCTGCACGCCGCCGAGCTTGTTCGTCTCGTTTGCGAGAAATTCGCGGGTATCGAGAAGCCCTTTCGACGGGCAATAGCCGTAGCTTTTGTTCTGCTTGACTATATCGCCGACGATTTCCTTGATCCATTCGGGAAGCTGGCAATGCTTTTCGATCGGGTCGCCGATGTTTTCCCAGTGGATTTTCAGTCCGAGTGCCTTCAACTGATTTGCCTTCTTGACAATCTCGCGAATTTCGTAAGAGAGTTCCTTGGCACCTTCAGTCAAAAGTCGTTTACGCATTTTTGTCTCCAATAAAAAAGTTGCGCGAAGTTAGCGGTCGTAAAATCTAGCAAAAATGCTAGTCGCAGTCGAGGCATTTCCATTCGACGATGCCCGAACCGTAGTTGTTGAACCTCGCCCTGGTGTTGATCTCGATGTCGATGAGGAACCCTGTCGAACCCGCGTTTTTGGTGCAGCATCCGTCGCAATCCGCATCCGAGCACATGTCATAGACTACCGCATCGATTTCCGCACCGTTCTTTCTGAGCCGGAAAGTCTTTAGCTTGTAAGTTTCGAAATCCTTTTCGTGAACGGCGATGATGTTGTTTTCCTTGACCCATTCTTCCGTCTGCTGTCCGTCGAGCGCGGCGAAATATCCTGCCCATTGGCAGCCGTTGTATTCGATGCATTCCTCGCTTCCCGGGTCCGGGTAGGATTCATACCAGGTAAGGCGCGCCTTGTTCCATTCGGTCTCGGCGCCTACCGTGTCGATTGCCTCTGCCGACGAGGAGCTGGAAAGTTCGGTAGCGCTCGAAGCGGCTTCTGAAGAAAGAGCCGTGTCGGAGGACTGCGGGGGAAAATCCGGTTCCGAGCCTTTGTTCGAGTTGCCGGTACAGGCGAAGAGCGAGAGGGCTATTAAGGGAAGAAATTTTTTCATGATTTGAATATAATCTATCGGGAAAGCTTTATCCCGGCAAAATGGGAAAATTTTTTTAACATCTTGGCTGCGCTTTTTGCCGCTTGCGGTGACGAGGTAACGCAAACCGTCATGGGAGAATCGGGTGTCGCTGGACTTGCCCATGGAGAAAGCTTTCCGAAATGTGCAAAGGAAAATTCGGGAGAGGCGCTATTTGCCGAGGACTCGGGAAAATTTTTTTACTGCCTGGAAGGCAAGTGGCGAGAGCTGGACGGAAAGGATGGCGAACGTGACACGCTGTTTGTATTGGATACGCTGGCCGGTACTTTGGAAGAAATCTTAATACGGGTTATCGGTTTTCGGTCCGCTGCGTCAAGGACTAGAAAAGTTTTGGGCGGGTGAACATCCGCCTTTTGCTAGAGCTGCTTGAACGGAATCCCTTCGAGTTCGAGAAGGAAAATTTTCCGTTCGATGCCTCCCGCATAGCCGGTGAGCTTGCCGTTTCCTCCGAGGACGCGGTGGCACGGGATGATAAGAAATATCGGATT
>JBNMGX010000130.1:0-6063 GCA_050872465.1 Hallerella sp. | reverse complement strand
GCGCAGGTGAGGCTTACGAAAAACAGCACGGGCAGGACCGCGTTCCCGGTGAGCGCTTTCTTTTTTGCTATATCGTAAAAGCCCAGGAACAGGGCGGAGCCTAATGCAAGTGTGACCCAAAACATAGTCCAAAGATAGCAATCGCGTCTATTCGCCATAAAAAATTATTTTTGGTTGAAAATTCACAAAGGAGTCCGGTATGGGCATTAAAGGAAAGGCGTCAAGCCTCATCGAAGAATTCAAGGCGTTTGCGTTCAAGGGCAACATTGTCGATATGGCGATTGGCGTGATCATCGGCGGCGCCTTTGGAAAAATCGTAACATCGTTTGTGAACGATATCGTGATGCCCGGTGTGACGGCTCTCATCGCGATGGGCGGTGCAAAGGATGCGGGCGAAGGTCTCAAGTCGCTAGCTTACACGACAGAAGCGGGCGTGACGATTCCTTACGGAAGCTTCATCGGCGGCGTTGTGGATTTTCTGATTGTCGCGATTGTCGTGTTTCTGGTGATGAAAAAATTCCTGGGCTTTATGCAGAACATGCGGAAGCAGGAAGAAGCCCCGGTCGCGCCTCCAGCGCCTCCTGAACCGTCGAAGGAAGAAGTTCTCCTTGCCGAGATCCGTGATTTGCTGAAAAATAAGTAGGATTTGGCGATAGCCCGCAGAGCGGGACTGTTTAATGCTTAGAGCCTAGAACCGCAGACATCTAGGCTTTTGGGAAGCGGCATGCGGGACGCGGAATGTGGGAATTTGAAACGAACCGTTTCCGCGCGCTGTCATTCCCCGGCTTGTCCGCCGCGGCGGACGCAGACCGGGGAATCTCCTTTTATAAGAGATTGCCGGGTCACGCCCGGCAATGACAAGTTGTGCGATATGCTGGTGAATGATGTCAAAGTAAAAGTTCGCTCGGACGCCCCTTGTCCCGTTTAGCGTGTCCCGCTTTCCTTCTATCCACTTATTCACTCTCAACTATCAACTAATCCCTTCTCCCTCATTCCTCTTCCCATGTTCCTCTTACCGCGTCCCACGTCCCTCCAAACAACTGATTCCTGACGACTTACAGTTCGCTAAAACGTCAATTCCGCATTCCTAATTCCTAATTGACCACTGATTCCTGTCTCCTGTTTCCTGATTCCTTTCAACTAACAACTAACAACTATCAACTAGTAACTAACGACTAGCCACTAATTCCTGTCTCCTGAGTCCTGTTTTCTGCTTCCTCGCAACTATTAACTATCAACTATTCACTAATCCCTGTCCTCTTTCTCCTGATCCCTAATTACATCCCAATTTCTACATTGCGTCCCATGAAAACATTTGAACTTCCGCTGCCCGATGATTTCCATGTGCACCTGCGCCAGGGCGATTTGCTAAAAAAATATGCGAAGACCGTTGCGCGGGAATTCGGAAGGATTTTGGTGATGCCGAATACCGTTCCGCCGATTTCGAGCGCCGAAGCTATCGAAAATTATCGCAGAGAAATTCAAGCCGCTGCGCCGGAACTTGGGACGCTGATGACATTCAAGCTGAATGCGAAATATACGGCGGAAAATTTGAAACAAATGAAGCTTGCGGGTGCTGTCGCCGGAAAATATTATCCGGCAGGCGTTACCACGAACAGCGAAGATGGCGTCTCGAATTTTGAATCCGTTTTGCCGGTCGTTGCTGAAATGGAAAGGCTCGGACTTGTCCTCTGTGTCCACGGTGAGGAGCCTTCTGCCTTTTGCCTTGACCGCGAACGGGAGTTCATCCATCGCGTGGAATTTTTGGCGAAGGAATTTCCCCGTCTGAAAATCGTTTTTGAACATCTTTCGACAGGCTCTGCGGTGGAGGCCGTTCTCCGCTTGCCGGAAAATGTCGCTGCGACGATTACTGTGCACCACCTGATCCATACGCTCGACGATGTGGTCGGCGGATCGCTCTTGCCGCATCACTTTTGCAAGCCTCTCCCGAAACGTCCTGAAGACCGCGAAGCGCTCCGAAAAGTTGCGTTCAGCGGAAACCCGAAATTCTTTTTCGGTTCGGATTCCGCTCCGCACGAGAAGGGAAAAAAGGAAGGTCCCTGTGGCGCGGCAGGCGTGTATTCCGCACCGGTTGCCGTTCCGCTCCTCATCGAAATTTTCGAGCGCAGCGGGCATTTGGAAAGGCTTGCCGATTTTGTCGCCGGATTCGGGGCGGATTTTTATGGGATTCCGCGAGTGGAAAAGTGCGTTTCGTATGCTGAAAAACCGTGGACTGTTCCCGAATCGGTCGATGGAGCAGTCCCGCTTTTTGCCGGAAAGTCGCTCAAATGGCAAAAAATCGAAGGTTGACGCTCCTTAATGCAAAAAGTTTTGCAATTAACAAAACTTTACATTTGAGCCAAGAAGCTTGCAAAAGCGTAAATTTACAGCGTTCCACTTTTTTGATGAGGTTTCCCGCATGAAACTTTGGATTTCTCTGACGCTCGCTGCGTCTTTTGCCGGTCAGGCTTTCGCCCTGCCTAAATCCTCGGAGCTTGTCTCGCCGATGGGAATGGGCATAAACATTGGAAACACGATGGAAGTTCCGGGGAATCCTACCGCTTGGGGAAATTCTTTCCCGACAGCCGAATACGTGAAAGCGATTAAGGCGGCGGGCTTCAACACGGTTCGCATTCCCTGCGCCTGGCACAGCCACGCGACAAACGGCGTCATCAACGCGGGATGGCTTGATTCGGTCAAGACGGTCGTCGATCTGGTGGTGGGTGAAGGGATGTATGCGCTTTTGAACAGCCACTGGGATACGGGTTGGCTCGAAGACCATGTGTTTGACGGGGCGGGCTACGACAAGAACGGAGAGATTACGGTTAAAGCGGATTCAATTGCTGCCCTCCAGGAAAATTATTGGACGCAGATTGCGACGAAATTTGCCGGTTACGACGAACATCTGCTTTTTGCCAGCGCAAACGAACCGGGTGTAAACGACCCTTGGAATGGCGGTACTGACAACGGACAGTGGGGCTTTGACGATACCCGCGCAAAGATTCTGAAAAAGTATCACGAAGCGTGCCTCCAGGCTGTCCGCGCAACGGGCGGAAACAACGCCACCCGTACGGTTGTGGTCCAGATGCCGCGCACGGAAATCGACAAATACGAACTTCTCGCGAACAACTACCCGACAGATCCCGCCGGAAACGGTTACACGATGGCGGAAGCGCACTACTATCCGTATCAGTATTCCTTGATGACCGGCAAGGATGAAGAGTGGGCTGCAAAATTTTTCTATTTCGATGGAATGGGTTCCACGACGGATACGAAACACAACATGGGTTCGACGACCGGGGATCTGGGGTCCAAGGCACATATCGACGCCCAGTTCGACAAGCTCCAGTCCGCTTTTGTATCAAAAGGCATTCCGGTCGTCATTGGTGAAATGGGTGCAATCAAACGTCTCGAAGATATCATGGGAGACAATTTGCGGCTTCATCTGCAAGGTCGCGCTGCGTGGTACGGCTATGTGGCGTCTGCGGCAAAGGCCCGCGGAATCATTCCCTACGTCTGGGACACCGGCGACGAGAGCAATGGAAACATGACAATTATCCATCGCCAGGACAAGTTTGCGGGAAATGTCGGCGACATCGTGGATTACGAAGTCCTGAACGCTCTGCGCACAGCCTATGACATGGACACGCTTGCTGGAAATTCCATCGACAAGTTCGTGGAAGCGAGCCTCGACACGAACGACAAAATGCTGAAAATCACTTACACGAGTGCAACTTCGGATTCTTCGGAAACGGGAACGATGCGCATTGATCTTAACGGTGCGGACTGGAGCGATTATGTTGCGATTTCTTTCCAGGCAAAGGTCAATGTGACTTCTGCCGGTCCTTGCACTGGCGCCCAGTGCGAGCCGTATGCTTGGACGTCTCTCAGCTTCTTTGCGATGAGCGGGAATTGGAAATGGAGCGATTATAATTTTGAAGAAACGGATATTTCCTCTGCCTGGAAAACCTACATGATTCCATTTGGGGCAGACGGTATTGAACTGGCAGACAAGGCGGATGTGAAAGCAATCGGTCTTAATCTTTACGGTTCGCAGGTTTCCGGCACGATTGAAATGGACAACATCGTCCTTCACAAGGCGGACGGTTCCGAAGTAATCCTGGAAAATTTCAACAAGAAATTGCCCTCTTTGGAGGGAATCGCAAGCGGCGAACTGGTCATCCAGACTTCCGCCATCAAGCGCCCAACGGCAAAGGCTTTTGGCAAGATGCTCGTAAGCGTGCAACCGGGAACGGTAAACGCATCGTTTGTGGCTGCGGCTGTCGGTCGCGCTTCGCTCTCCCTCGTCAATTCGAACGGCCAGATCGTCTCGTCGAAGGCTTTCACGATGAACCGCGGGACGAATTCCATCTTGCTCGAAACGAATTACCGCGGCCCGGGCTTCCTGATTCTGAAGCAGAACAGCAATCGCACGACTGTTCCCGTCCGCTTGAAGTAAATCGTTTCCCTAAAAATTTTGGCGAAGGTTCCCCGCGGATCTTCGCTTTTTTTGTTTTGGCGAGAAGCGGGCGTCAGAGTTTAGTGAATAGTGGATAGTTATTAGTTAATAGTTGTGGAATCAGGAGACAGGAATCAGTTGTTTGACGGGATGTGGGACACGGTGCATCCGAACGAGCTTTTACTTCCAAGCGGTCATCCTGGAGAAATAGCTATAAATAAGTCGCTTAACTGTCATTGCCGAGCGTGACCCGGCAATCTCTCCTAGCTGTCATTATCGGACTTGATCCGATAATCTCTGAAAGGAGATTCCCGTGTCGGAGCACGGGAATGACATGGAAAAGGAAAGTCGGGAAATAACATTGTAACGTGCCGAGGAATAACAGCGTCCCGTGTCTCGCCTAACTCTTTTTGAAAGCTTAGTCGTTCACGGCTTATCTTCAATTCCGAATATCTAGCGGCTATTTTCCAAACAGCTATGGACAAAAAATCCAGGATAAATTTTTCACCGAGCATTAAATTCAGAATTTTGGATGTATTTTAATGGAATGAACCTGTTTTCCGATACGACGGATTATCGCGATATTCTGAAAGCCTATTACGAACGTCGCAAAAAAGAGATGCCTTTCTACTCTTACCGGATGATGGGCGATAAAATCGGTCTGGATTCCAGTTATCTGTATCGCATTCTCCGCAAGAAGCAGCACTTGCCAGCGCATTCGCTAGAAGCCGCCAAGGAACTCGTCGGCATATCGGGCCGCTCCGCGGAATACTTCAACCTGCTTTACGCGGCAAACGTATCCAAGGATCCCGCCCAAAAAGAGGAACTGATGGGACGGGCTATCGCCCTCCGCGATGTGGAACGGCGAACCTTGCAGTCTGCGGAGTTGAAACTTCTCGAAAACTGGTGGATTCCCGCCGTCCGCGCCTACCTGGAACTGAACGGTGGAATTGTGAACATTCGGCAAATCGCAAGTGCGCTCTGCCCGCCGATTTCCGAAGAGCAGACTCGCGAAGCGATTGAAACATTAAAGGCTGCGGGGCTTGTCAAAAAATTCGCCTCGGGAAAGCTCGGTCTCTCCGACGCTCATTTGACAGTTGGCGGTGCCGAAAAGGCAAAAGCTGTCCGCAATTTCCAAAAGCAGGCTCTGCATCTCGCCTGTGAATCGCTGGATAGCATTCCCGTCGAGGAGCGGAACGTTTCGACGCTTACCATTTCCGTTGATCAGTCCGGATTCGAAGACCTTAAGGATATGCTTCGGGAATTTCGGCGGCTGGTCCAAAAGAGAGTCGATTCGGTAAAAAATCCGGATCGCGTGATGCAGCTTTCCTTGGCGTTCTATCCGGTGGCGAGGAAAAGATGAAGCGGTGGTTCGGAATCTTCGGGATTATCTTCGGCGGGCTTTGGATTGCCTGTTCGCGGGATGTCGCCGGTTCGACGTTCGAAACGGAAAACTCGGTTGCAATCGTCGTCACCTTTCGCGATGGAAGCCCGATGGGCAAAAGCCTTTTGAATATCCGACAGCAAAACTATCTGAATTTCGGGACTTCTCCGAGCGAGACTCTGGAAACGGATTCGCTCGGATTTCTTCGGCTGGACTCTCT
>JBNMGX010000129.1:0-6161 GCA_050872465.1 Hallerella sp. | reverse complement strand
TTTCCACGTTGTTCACGCAGGTCGGAGACGCCCAAGCGCCTGCGACAGCCGGGAAGGGAGGCTTCAAGCGAGGCTGTCCCTTCTGGCCTTCGAGCGAGTTGATGAGAGCGGTTTCCTCTCCGCAAATGTAGGCGCCCGCTCCGCGATGTACAAAGATATCGAAGCAGAACTTCGTTCCGCCGATGTTTTCGCCGAGGTATCCGGCGGCATAGGCCTGGTTCAGCGCCTTGTTTACGCTCTCGATGCACGGGAGAAATTCCCCGCGGGCATAGATGTATGCGCAACGCGCCCCGAGCGCCCATCCGGCAATGATCAAGCCTTCGATCAACCGATGCGGATCTTCGAGCAAAAGATAATGGTCCTTGTAAGTTCCGCCTTCGCCTTCGTCCGCATTGACGACGATATAGACAGGCTTTCCCGTATTGCGCGGAACGAAACTCCACTTCATCCCGGTCGGGAAACCCGCACCGCCACGCCCGCGAAGACCGGAACGCTGGACGCGATCGATCGCTTCGAACTGGGACATTTCGAACAGGGAAGACGAAATCGTGGAATAACCGCCGAGCTTCTTGTAAGCTTCAATGTCTTGGGCGTGCTTTCCAAAATTCGCCGTGCAAACTTTCATCGAATCTTGCATGATCAACCAACCTTCTTTGGCGTTGCAGGATCTTCGGGAGGAGGCGCTGCCTTGGCGACCGAAACGCGGGAGGGCTTTGCCGTACGAGTTCCGCTTACCGCAATCATCCGGTATTCATCCCCGACCTTGCCTTCGGAATCGATAAACTGCTTGTCCTTCACTCCGGGCTTTCCGACTTCGGACCATTTGCCGCCGACATTCTTTTCAACGGTCAGTTCCGTAAATTCCGGAGCGCCTTTCCAAGTAAGAGTCGCACCGTTCGCATCGACCAGAGCGACGACGTTCAAGACCGGAGAAGGCGGAGCGTAATCGGAAACCTGGGGCTTCGCCGTAGCGCCGGGAGCGCCTGCATGTCCGCCGTGGCCTTTCACCATGCCGCCGAGAACTTCGCGCGGAGGTTCTTTCCCGGGGAACTTTTCCTCGCGGGCGTAGCACCACTTGAGAATCTTGTCGAAGCGTTCGGGCGTGAGTCCCACACCGGGCTTCATGACCAGTTCGCCGTTTTCCACGTCCGTCGCGTAGTCGTCATTGACGAGCATCGCCGGAGCGTTTCCGCAAGCGGCCAGGCATTCCACTTCGACAATCGTAAAGAGTCCGTCGGGAGTCGTTTCCCCGCTCTTGATATTCAGAGCTTTCTGAGCATATTCGAGAATGCTCGGAGCGCCGCGCAAGTGGCAGCTGATGTTGTGGCAGAACTGGAGGAGGAATCTTCCGGTCGGAACGTGCTTGTACATCGTATAGAACGTCGAAACGCCGTAAGCATGCGCCGCGGAACATCCGCAGACATCCGCAGCCCAGCGAATCGCCTCGTTCGGAAGCCAGCCGATAGCGTCCTGCGCAAGCCAGAGCACTTCGAGCAGCGCACCCTGCCCCACCGGATAGCGGGAAAGCAGATCCGAAATGCGTTCCTTGATAGCGGGAGTTTCCAGAAGCGGAGCGATTTCTCCCCAAGAAGGCTGTGCCTGGATCGGGTTCGCATGCCCAAACTGGTCTGCCGGAGACGGTAAAGTCTCGACAGGAATCGGACCGTGGGTATAGGCAAGCGTATTATTGGCAACGTCGTGAATGGCGCCTTTAACGTGACTCATCTGTCCAGTTCTCCCGCGATAATGTTGATGCTCGACAGGCAAGCGATGGAATCCGCGATCATGCTGCCTTCGACCAATTCGTGGAATGCCGCAAACTGCGTAAAGCAGGGCGGGCGGACCTTGACCCGCCACGGATGGCCGGAACCGTCGGAAACCAGCGTAAAGCCGAGTTCCCCGTTCGCCGTCTCGGAGCCGGAATAATACTCGCCCGCAGGAATCCGGATGCCTTCAAAGACGCTCTTGAAGCGACCTGCCAAAGCTTCCATATCCTGATAGACGCGTTCGTGCGACGGAATCCGGATGCGCGGATCCTCGATGCTCACAGGTCCCGGTTCGAGACGCTTCAACGCCTGGCGGATAATCTTCACGGATTCTTCCGCTTCGGCAAGGCGCACCATGAGCCTGTCGAAAACGTCGCCGTGGGTTCCCGTCACCACGTTCCAGTCGTAGGTTTCATAATCCCAATACGGTTCGTCCTTTCGCAGATCGCTCGCCACGCCCGTCGCGCGGAGGCACGGACCGGTCCAGCCCCAAGCAATCGCCCGTTCACCGGAAATCTTCGCCACATCGACCGTACGATCGAGGAAAATGCGGTTCCGGTCAAAGCACGCATGAACGTCCTTCAGGTTCTTTCCGACCTGCTTGCAGACGGCGAGGACATCCTCTTCAAAGCCTTCGTATGTGTCGCGGTAGAGCCCGCCAATTCGCCCGTAGCTGTTCGTGAGGCGCGCCCCGGTCAGCTTTTCCCAGATGCGCATCGTCATTTCGCGGGAATCGAACAGGTAGAAGAAGCCGGTCGTCGAACCGAGGTCCTGCGCAGCGGCAGCGACACAGATGAAATGGTCCGCGATGCGGGAAAGCTCATTCACGATGACGCGGAGGACCTTGGCGCGTTCCGGGATTTCGATGCCGAGCATCTGTTCCGCGGCGCGGCAGTAGGCGAAATTGTTCATCATCGCCGAGCAGTAGTCCAGACGGTCGGTGAGCGGCAAGACCTGCTGCCACGTTCCGCGTTCCGCCATCTTTTCGAACCCGCGGTGCAGGTAGCCGATTTCCCCGACAGAAGCCGCGATGTTTTCGCCGTCGAGAGCCGTAATGTAGCGCAAGCATCCGTGCGTCGCACCGTGCGACGGGCCGATGTTCAGCACCATCAAGTTTTTTTCTTCGCCTTCAGGAGTGAGACCCTTCATTTTCTGATGCTCCCTGTCAAATATTCAACTTCGTTCGGCAAGATTTCCTTCGGGCGTTCCAGAATGCGGTAGCCCTTGGATTCCAGACGCTTTTCAAGCGCCGGATACAGATAATCGTTCGTCGAAAGCCACTGGCGGCGATGCGCCGGATAATCCTTCCGCAGCGGATGTCCCACAAATTCCACGTGGTTCAGCAAGCGGCGAAGGTCCGGGTGGCCGACAAAATTCACCCCGAACTGGTCATAGACTTCGCGTTCCTGCCAGTTCGCAATCGGATACAAATCCGAAATCGTCGGAACATTCAGGTCGGCTTCTTCGGCGAGAACCTTCACCACCAGACGCTTGGACGGCTCATAGACGCTCTTCAAGACATACTCGACCGCAAACCGAGGTCCGGCGTAATCCTTCATCCCGAGATAATCCACTCCGACGATATCGAGAAGCATGTCGAGCTTCAGATCGTCCCGGATAAACGCGACGGCCTCATGCAAATTTTCACGCCCGACGACGACGGTAAGTCCCCACGGATTCTTTTCGGAGCGGGATACGCCCCACTTTTCGAGCTTTTTCAAGACGGATTCTTCAAAAGCCTTGCGCGCTTCCGGGGTAGCGACAATCGGTTCCTTCACATTATCGGATGCGACCATTACGGATTCTCCTTCCAAAATTCAGCCTTGCGGATAACGGAATCCTTGAGATGATTCGCCTTTTCCTTGATTTCTTCGGCCTTTTCGCGGGAATACTCGGCAAGCTCGCGCTTCGCCTCGGCGGTCTTCGCCCGCAAAAGCTCCACCTGTTCCCGGATGCGTTCCTTCCGCTCCTTCGTGTAGGATTCGTCGGAAAGTTTCTTCTGGATTTCGAACACCGCATCGAAGAAGGCTTCGGGACGGCTCGGGCAACCGCCGATATAGACATCCACCGGGATGATGTTGTCGATTCCCGGCACCGTGCAGTAGCAGTCATAGACGCCGCCGGAAGTCGCACACGCCCCCATCGCGATAACCCATTTCGGCTCGGCAATCTGTTCGTAGATGCGCTTGAGAATCGGAGCCTGCTTGTAGGTGATTGTCCCCTGGACCGCCAAAACATCGGACTGGCGCGGCGTAAAGCGGACATATTCGGAACCGATACGCGAAAGGTCGTAGGGACTTGTTTCCGTGCTCATGAATTCGATCGCGCAACAAGCCGTTCCGTAGGGAAACGGCCACAGGGAATTTTTTCGTCCCCAGTTGACGATGAAGTCAAGTTTCGTTGTAAAAAAACTGGCTTCTTGGGCTTCGACTGCCATAGAACGATACCTCGTAAATGTCACGGCAAAAGATAGAAATAAGAATCCGAGCTTGCACGCGTCAGACGGCAAAAGCACAAAAATGAAAGAATTTTTCCCAAAAGCTCCGAAAAGTCGCCCTGAATAGTCTAGTGTTTCGGTAGGATATCACACGAAAATCTTCACCGACCGCAAGCCCGAACCATCAACGCAAAAGGCGAAAAACAGAAGCTATATTATAAATATAGATATGACCGAATCCACCGCAAAACCGCTTGCCGAAAGGCTCCGCCCCACTTCCCTCGAAGAATTTCTGGGGCAGAACAAAATTCTCGGCGACCGCAGCATGCTCCGCCAGAGCGTCGAAAGCGACAACGTTCCCAGCATGATTTTCTGGGGTCCTCCGGGCTGCGGCAAGACAAGCCTCGCAAACGTCATCCGCTTGCACACGAAAAAGCGTTTTGTCGCGCTCTCCGCCGTGGAATGCGGCGTCAAGGAAATCAAGTCGGTCCTCTCCGAAGCGAAAACCTACAAGGATTTGGGCCGTGGCACGATCCTTTTCATCGACGAGATCCACCGATTCAACAAGAGCCAGCAGGACGCGCTTCTCAAGGCGGTCGAAGATGGAACGGTCACGCTCATCGGTGCGACGACGGAAAATCCGGGATTCGAAGTCAATTCCGCGCTCCTTTCCCGCTGTCAGCTCATCCTGTTCGCTCCGCTTTCGCCCGAAGACCTCTCCCGCCTTGCAAGGCTCGCACTCAAGGAACATCCCCGCGGACTCCTGCTCCGGGACGTTGAAATTTCCAAGGAAACGCTCCAGAAGCTCGTTTCGCAGGCCGACGGCGATGCCCGATTCCTCTTGAACCAAATCGAATGGATTGCCAAGAATTTGGGCGAACGGCACACAATCGACAACGCGCTTCTCGAAGAAATCCAGTTCAAGAAGCCGCTCCGCTACGACAAGTCGAGCGAGGAACATTACAACCTGATTTCCGCGCTGCACAAGTCCATCCGCGGAAGCGACCCCGACGCAGCGGTCTATTGGCTGCACCGGATGCTCCAGGGCGGCGAAGATCCGCGGTTCATTCTTCGGCGGCTGATTCGGATGGCGATGGAAGACATTGGACTTGCTGACCCGAATGCGCTTCTGCTTGCGACAGCGGCAAGGGAAGCTTTCGATTTTATGGGCGTTCCCGAAGGCCTTATCGGACTAGACGAAGTGGCCATCTACCTTTCGCTCGCCCCGAAAAGCAACAGCGTGGAACTCGCCGGGATGAAAGCAGACGCGATTATCAAGCGGACAGGGACGCTCCCCGTGCCAAAGGCTTTCCGAAATTCCGTGACAAAGGTCGGGGAACAGCTCGGCTACGGAAACGGCTACCGCTACGACCACGACAGCCCCGGCGCCTATTCCGCGCAGGAACATCTCCCGAAAGAGCTCGCCGGAACCGAAATCTACACCCCGACCGAATATGGCCGGGAAAAAAAGCTCGCCGACCGCCTGCAGGAACTGAAACAAATCAAGGCCCAAAGAGAAAAAGAGTAAAAGCCTCAACACACCGGCGAAAGCATCAGGAAAATAGAATTTCGTCGCACAGAGTGCCTCTATAGGTCATTTTGCAAGAAGAAAAAGAAAAGCCATCCTGCAATTTGGCCAATACGTCGAAAGTTGAAAAAATGTGGAAATTTTCAAACCACACCAACGTTCTGTTTTTTTGTATATTTTTAATACAAATCCATCAAGCAAGAAATCAAGGAGTATCTATGAATATTCAACAAGTCATAAACACATTTGGCAATTTTCATTGACGAATGCGCAATCCGTTATCCCTTCGTATCAAACAACAAAGATAACATACTAGAGCCTGTTGACACAACGCGATAAATATTCTACAATTTCCTCATGGAACTCACGCGCGAACAGTTTGCAAAGATCGAGAAGTACTTCCCCGTCCAGCGGGGGAACGTGAAGATAG
>JBNMGX010000128.1:0-6186 GCA_050872465.1 Hallerella sp. | reverse complement strand
CCATCTGGATGGGCGTCACCAGAATTTCGTGTCCGTAACCAATCGTCATTCCCGTGCGACCGCTCCACTTGTACGGAGCCTTCAAGTGCCCGGATTCTTCGCCGGGAAGCTCCACCTGCGTCTTGACGCCATATCCGAACGAACGCACATACCGGTAGAACTTTTCGTCGCCGATGCTGTCCGCAATTTTTGCAAAGATGATGTTTGACGAAACCGCCATCGCGCCCGCCATGTTGTGATTGCCGTGGTCTATTTTATTATCGTCTTGGATGGTGATCCCTTTTCCCGCAACCCACACTCCTCCTTCTCCGCTAAAAACCGTTTCCGGATCCACCGAACGCGTTTCGATAGCCGTCGCGGCGGTCACCGCCTTGAACGTCGAACCCGGTTCATAGGGCATCGACACGATATCGTTTTTCACGTGAGAACTTACCGTCAGCGGAGCGTTCGGGTCAAACGTCGGGAACGTTGCCATCGCGAGGATTTCTCCCGTGTAAGGATCAACGACCACCGCACTGCCGCTTTTTCCCTGGACGCTTTCCACGCCTTCTTTCAAGGCTGTTTCAACGATTTCCTGGATGTTCCTGTCAATCGTCAAAACCAGATCCTTGCCTGGAATCGGGTTTCGCCCTTCCATCTTCCGGCCGGCCTGCACTTCACGCTTGCGGTTCAGCACCCGGGTCTGCCAGCCGTCCGTTCCGCGGAATGTCGTATCGAAATAAAACTCGAGTCCCGACCGTCCCTGGCCTTCGCGATTCAGCTGCCCGATAATTTGCGAAGCGAGTATTCCCTGCGGGTAAATCCGCCGCACTTCCAACGCCCCGTCCCCGTTTTTTTCCTCGATGCTCTGGGCGAACACCACGCCGTTCCTATCGAGAATCCGACCGCGCGGAGCCTTGAGAATTTTCCGGTTCTGTGCATAGGCGTTCGCCACTTCGCTGTATTTGTCGTAGTCCAAAACCTGGATTTGGAAAGTGCGCAATAGAAGGACCGACCAGAGAAGGCCGAAAAACAGGAAAAGCCACGAAATGCGATCCAGATTCCGCATCACTTCCCCCCGACCCGTTTCACTTTCAGCGGCACATTCGCATAGTCCAGCCCAAGTTTGGCAGCTTCCTTCGAAACCCTTTCCAGCGAAGAAAGCTCACCGTTTTCCAGATCCTTCTGCACGACTTCTCCGCGAAGAACCGAAACTTCTCGCACAAGGGAAGCTTTCCGCATCGCAAGAGCGTCGTAGCAGTTCTGCTTCCACAGAAAACCGCAAAGGATCAGCCCCGCGTAAACCATCAGCAGAACGCCGCCCAAAAACCGATGTGTCTGGAAGAAACGGATCATATTCTTTCGTACACCCTCAGTTTTGCGGAACGCGCCCGCGGATTCCGAGCGATTTCTTCCGCCGTCGGGAGAACCGGCTTGCGAAAGACCTTTTTCAATTTCTGGTGGTTTCCGCCGCAAACGCACACCGGCGATTCCCTCGGGCAGAGGCACGCTTTTTCAAATTCGGCAGCGACGAGCTTTACCGTGCGATCTTCGACGGAATGGTAGGAAATCACCACGAGCCTTCCGCCTTTTACAAGTGCACCGACTGCCGCGCGGATGCTCGTACGAATTTCCTCTAGTTCGCCGTTCACTTCCATGCGAATCGCCTGGAAAATGCGCGCGAGGATTCCGTTCAAATCCCGGAGCCTATCCGGGTAGGTCTTTTCGGCAAAGGCCTGCAGATGTTCGGGAAGAACCGGAGACTTTAGGCCCGCAATCCCGTTCCTGATATTTTCGCTTAGTTTGTACGCACGGTCCAGGTCCGCATTGTTTCGGAAAGCCTGCGCCATCTCTTCCGGTGAACTTGTACGCAACCATTCCTGGGCGCTGAACGGAGAACGGCAGTCCATCCGCAAATCGACCGGATGGTTTCCCTGGAACGTAAAGCCCCGCGCATCGTCATCGACCTGGTGGCTGCTGATTCCCAAATCGTAGAGGACTCCACTCAAACTGTTTTCCCGGACCTCGTCCCCCAGTCTGGCGAACGGAACCGGGTGGAAAGTCACCTGGCTTCCAAACGGAGCGAGCCGCTTCGTCGCATAGGCAATCGCTTCCGGGTCGCGGTCAAATGAATGCAGAAGCCCTTCGGGAGAGAGACGCTTCAAAATTCCTTCGGAATGTCCCCCGCCGCCAAGCGTGCAGTCCGCATAAGAACCGCCCGGATTAACAACCAGAGCGTCCATGCATTCTTCAAAAAGGACCGGGGAATGATACTCAGCGATTTTCATCCGAGACCCCCGAAGACACATCGTCAAAGAATCCTGCCTCGAACTCTTCAAAGTCTTCTTCCTGGTTGAAGCCGTACTTCGAGTTGTAGATGGAAGGATTCCAGAGTTCCACCGACTTACCGGTCCGCGCCACATAGAGCACTTCCCCGTCGAGCTTAGCAAACGCCAAGTCGTTCTTGGAAAGCAAAATGCGGTTCTGGCCGTCAAGAGCCACATGGTGAGAATTGGCCATGAACATTCGGTGAAAACGATCGTTCTTCGGGGTAGCGGGACGCGCCTCGATTCGGGCGATGAACTTGCGATATTCCTCAAGCGTAAAAAGAATGAGCGAATCGCGTCCTCCAAAGGACAGAATCAACGACTGGCCCTCTTTCTCGGAGAGCAGACGACGAAATTCCCTAGGGAAAGGCGTCCTTCCCTTTTCGTCGATAGCCGTCTTGGCCTGTCCTATGAATTCGTTCAATTCCATCAAACGTTACCCATTTTAATCCACAACAATACAAAATATACCACTTTTTCCCACCAGCCTCAATAGTGCCCATTTGATTTCGTGTCAAAATTCACAGATTCGGGATTTCCTTTCGTTTGTGCACTGCACACTTCGGGTTTAGAACATTAACCTTTTTAATTTTCGGAACACGCTACGAGGGACACGGTAAGAGGGGTGTCAGGGATTAGGATACAGGAATTAGTGCTTAGTGAATAGTTGATGGTCAAGAGTTATTAGTTAAGAGAAATCAGGAGACAGGAATCAGTGGTAAAAAACGGGACACGGGACGAAACGAACTGTTTCCGTGCACAGGCTTTTCCTTGGCATGATCCGCTGCCATTCCACAGCTTTCCTTTCCCATGTCATTCCCTTGCTTGTCCGCCACGGCGGACACAGACACGGGAATCCCTTTTCGTTGCAATGTCATTCCCGTGCATCGACACGGGAATCTCCGTACGAGACTATCGGGTCATGCGACAATGGACAGGTTAGCGAGCTTGCCAACTAAGCGACCTGTTTCCGTTCACCGCCATTCTGGAGGCTGAAAATTTCACTCAGTCTGCTGTGGACAGCAGGATCCTAGTATTTTTCTTACAAAAAATTCTTAGCAAATCCGCGAGAAGATTCGCAGTCCGCCAAAAAGGATGTCGTCTATTGAAAATCTTTCAACCGGACCTTCGCCTGGCCATTTTCAATCTGGACATTTGAGGCATCGCCTGTAGCGGGCGTGCCGTTGACCCTGTAAATCGTCTGAAAATATTTTTTAGGATTTGCTAACAAAGCATTTCTTTTGGGAAGACTTAAAGGCCAGATGCCGCCGCATTCAAGAATTTTAAATACTTGCACATCCGGGTTTAATGCGACGCATTCCCACGCCGAATAAGGAATATTTGCTTCAACATTCGTCGAGGAACCGATGATTTCCGGAGGGTTTACTTCACATCCATCCAAGACTTCCCTGCAGGAATTCGAGCATTTCAACTCTATTTCGGGACCTAGCGAATCTCGTAATTTTCCCAACAGCACCTGCCGTTCGTAGCAATAGTAGGCTTCGTAATAGAAATAAAGCTCCATATCGACGAAGTCGATTTCCGCATTGTAAAAATCGGCGACAAGACTGTCCAAGGATGCCTTTTTAATCGTTCGTTCCGCAAAGAACCGAACCTTTGTCGTTCCTTGCTTCAAAAAGGTTTCTGTCTGGTCGGTTTTTCGAATTCCCCTTTCCGACAGGGAATTTTCCTCGGCAACGGACAACGAGTTCTCGTTGCTTTTGTATATGTAAAATACGGCTCTGGCCGGAATGGAATCAACCGGATTGCCGTCAAATTTTCCGAGCGTTCCGAACTTGCTTAAAACGACATCCGCCTTGACGTTTCCGGACATGTCGCGCCCCCAAATTAAATTGGAACCGTCATAAACGCTAATGTAGTAATTGGGTTCTCGGAGACCTTCCTTTTGATACGAATCGTCATCAAAGTCATTCAAGTAACCCGATGAAGACAGTCGAAAAGAGACATCGACGGAATCCTTTGCCTTTAAGGAATCCAGATAGACGACATGACGAGCGATAGGACTAAAAAGCCATTGGCACCAGTGGTCCGGAGAATTCCTGTCGCCAGTCAATATGGACTCTGTTTTTAGCAAACGGCCAGACGTGTAGGCAATGGCGGAATCTATCATTTTTCTTGCGTAAGCCTCTTCATACGAATCCATAAGAGCACCCTGTACAGAATCGATTCCCGCGAAATAGACGATTCGAGGCGCTTTAAGCGTAGAATCCAATGTATTGAAAAGCGTCCAGTGAAATAAAACCGTGCTGGAATCCAGACGAGTCTTTTCACTCATTAGACGCACACCCAGTTGTTCCAGGGAAAAGGCGTTTGCAAACGCAATGACGATGAGGACGAAAATTTTTTTGATAAACGCTAGATTCATCTTCACCTCCATACGCCTCCCTCTAAATCCCCAAAACCCGCACAATCAAAAGCAAGATAACCCCGGAATAGACGCCGCCGAGAAGATCGTCCGCCATCACGCCCCAGGCTCCCGGCAAGCGTTCCAGGCGATGGATTCCCAGGGGCTTTAAAATGTCAAAGAAGCGGAACAGGGCAAAGGCAACCAGAAGAAGCCACGGATGCTCAACCACGGATTCCGAAGAAACCAGGGAGAGCGCCATCCACATTCCGCAAACCTCGTCGATGACAATCCAGCCCGGGTCCTCGATTCCCGTATCGCGCATCGCCTTTTTCACAAAGGGAACCGCCCCGAAAAATACGACGAGAGAAGCTAGGAAAAAGAAACCGTAAGCGTCAAAACTTTTGAACATTCCGAGTTCCCAGCATTCGTAGCGGAGAGGCCAGAATTTCGCGCTGAGCAGGGCCAAAGGATAGGCGACAGCCGCCGCGGCAAGGCTTCCATAAGTTCCGGGCATTTTCGGGAGCATTCCCGACCCGAAAAAGGTTACGACGAGCGCCGAAAGGAAGTCCGTTTTCCGCCACGCTCCGCGCTCTTCCCGCTTACCGTACTTCGCCTGCATTTCTTCGCGGTTCATCCGAGCTGGGACTCCCGATAGTCAAAGCCGAACGCACGCCGGGACACGGAAAGGATCGGCGGCATCTGGATGCGCTTGGCAAGGGCGATTCCCCGGTAACGCTTCCACCAGCGTTCCATGTCCGAGAGAATTTCCGCATCGGTATGGAATTTTCCACGCAAGAAAGCTTCATCGACTCCGAGCGTTTCACAATACAGCGAGAAACCTTTCGAAAGAAGCCTTTCCGAATCGACCAGGGCATTTCTCTGCCAGCGTTCCATCCAAAAGGCGAACAGCCTGTCGTGATACGGATAGACAATCGGGTCGCCCTTTCCTTCATCGACGTTTTGCGCATCGGAAAGTTCCGCGCTCGCCGGGATGTCGATCGACGCCTGTGGAATGACGGTTCGCTCCGCGTTGATTTCCCGGGCAAGTTCATAGACCTGCGTTTTCCAGAGATCGCCCAAGGCGCAGAGCACGCCGGACGTATCGCCGTAGAGCGTACAGTACCCGACCGTGATTTCGCTCTTGTTGCCGTTGCACGTGAATCCCGCGCCGACAACGCTCGCAATCGTCGCGAGGAACGCCGCGCTCCGCAAGCGGGCCTGCAAGTTTTCGTAGTGGATTCCTTCGACACGCATTTCTATCGGATTTCCTTCAAACGAATCCTTCGACAGGCTTTCGCACAGAGCCTTTGCCACGTCCTCGATCGGAGCGACCATGTAGGGACATCCCAGATTTTCCGCCAAGTCCTTCGCCGCATTCCGCGTCGTCCGGGAGTTGAAACGCGTCGGCATGTTCACCAAAAAGACATTTTCGCTTCCCAGCGCTTCCGCATAGAGAACCGCGCTGACCGCGCTGTCGATTCCGCCGGACGCTCCGATGACAACCTTGCGGAT
>JBNMGX010000127.1:0-6230 GCA_050872465.1 Hallerella sp. | reverse complement strand
GCTGGAGCGACTATTCAACAATCGATGTCGCCTCCTGCGAACTTCCCTCGGGAACGCACATCCTTCGGCTCGAAATCACAGGACCCTATGCAAATATCGACTGGCTTGAATTCCAGGCGGAAAAGGTCAACCCCTCGACAAGGCTTATCCTCCGCGGATTTCAAGGCGAAACGCCCAAACCGCACAACAAAAGCTTTGACGCCCGCGGACGGCGAATTTCCGACAATCCCCGCTACAAAGTCCGCTTTTTCAGATAGCCTTTGAACGTTTACCACACATCCATCCAAAAGGCTCCACGGCAAACGCTGTGGAGCCCTTTCCCGGTGCGGGTTCATCCATTGACAATTTATCCATATAAAGAACATTCAAAAGGGAAATAGGACTTTTGCGAGAATAGATTAAAAATAAGGAGAAATTACAATGAAGCAATTTATTTACACCTTTCTCGGCTGTGCCTTGAGTACAAGCACACTGTTTGCCGCCCCGCTAGCGGAAAACGGAGCCAAGTTTCTGGGCAACATCACGACCAGCGGTCAAATCCGAAACGATATGGGAACCTACTGGAACCAGATTACCCCGGAAAACGGCTGCAAATGGGGCTCGGTGCATTCGCTATCCAACGGAAACAGCGGAACGAGCCGCTTTGCCTGGGACAATTACGACAAGTGCGAAAGCGCCTACAACTGGGCAAAGGAAAAGCCCGGCGAACGGCACTTCAAGTTTCACGCCCTAGTTTGGGGATCCCAATATCCGAACTTTCTCTGCAAAAAGAAAAATCCGAATATTACCGTAGAGCTTACAAGGCAATACATCACGGAATGGTTTGACGCTGTAGCCGCCAAGTTTCCCGATCTCGAATACATCGATGTCGTCAATGAAGCCATCTGGGATGGAAGCAATTACCATTCCGGTTACGGCAAACCTGCGGCTGGCGCCGGCGGAATCAGTACCGACGACACCGAATGCGGCGGGTCCTACATCATCGAAGCGCTCGGAGGCGATCGCGTTATCAATGGAAAGCACCAGTACGACTTTATCACCAACGCATTCAAGATGGCTCGCGAACGCTGGCCAAAAGCAGTGCTCATCTATAACGACTACAACACGCTTTCCTGGCAGATGAACGAAGGCATCGAACTGGTCCAAACAATCATTAAAAACGGCGCACCGGTCGACGCTTACGGGCAACAGGCTCACGATTGCAAGGGAATGAGCAAGGCCGATTTTGAAAGCAGGCTTACCAAAATTCACCAGGAGACGGGTCTTCCCTTACTTATTTCGGAATACGATATCGGCGAGGCCGATGACCAAAAACAGAAAAACGACTATGCAAACCATATTCCCTTTATGTGGGAAACCGAATGGATTGCGGGCATCACCATTTGGGGCTACATCGACGGCGCCACTTGGGCTAGCAACACAGGAATCATCAAGAATGGACAGGACCGTGCCGCAATGACGTGGCTCAAGGAATACTTTGCAAACAATCTCGCCAAGGGAAAAAATACCACCGGCCTAGGACACGGACAAACAGCCGATCCTGTTCCACAAGAACCTTTTGGAGGAACACCTTGGAAAATTCCGGGCAAGATCGAGTCGGAGAATTTTGACATTCCGGGTGTAGGCGCAGGCAACGATTCTTACCGCGTAGAATCAGCCGGTCATGGTAACGCCGATTATCGCGAAGAAAAACCCAATATCTATACAAGTGCAACAGGATACGTTCTTGGCTATAACAGCGAAGGCAATTGGTACGAATACACTGTCGATATCGCAGAAACAGGCGCCTATACAATGTTCGCCGCGGTTGCGGCAGCCGGTTCCGGAGCAAGTTTCAAGGTTTCCATGGATGGCGAAGACATCACCGAGATAATCGCTGTCCCGAAAGCCTCTTCCGGCGAAGAAAACTACGAGGATTTCAACAAGGTTGCGGCAAATGTAAATCTAACCGAAGGAACGCACATTATGCGCATCACCGTAACCGGAGCATGGTTCGACATCGATTACATCAATTTCGAAAAAGGAGAAAACGCAAAAGACGCGTTCCCAATCGAAAAGGAGGAATCGACCCCGATACTCCATCCTGTACGCATTACCTCCCCCAAAATCGCCGATTACGACATATTTGACATGCAAGGCGTATTCATGGGGCGTCTTAGCGCTTACAGCATCCGGGAAGCCGTTTCCTTTGCAAAATCCGGCAACATTCTGAAAACGATCGGCTCCTACTATATCCGCAACAGAACTACCGGCAAAACGAGCGCTTTCCGTACCGTAAAATAAAAGACCCAGATTTTCCATCACACACGAAAAGACTCCGCGGCAAGCCCAGCGGAGTTTTTAAATTGAGCAAATGATCCGCCCAAAAGAAACCTACGCAGAATGGCTGCGAATCCTTGCTGCATTTAGCGTTGTATTCCAGCATACGGTAACATCGGCGTGGTATTCAGTCCCTGTGGATTCCTGCAATTTTTCTTTTCTCAATTTTCTTAACAGCCTTTCGCGCTTTGGCGTCGGCGTATTCGTGATGATCAGCGGAGCATTTATGCTTTCGCCCAAATATCCCCACCCGCCGCAAAAGATTTTCAAGCACAACCTGCCGAAAATTTTCACACTGCTCATTTTCTGGGTTCTCTTTTACGGCACACTGGACGCCTTTGACAAGGGCGCTTCCATTTTCGAACTGCTGGCCACACCGCTACTGATTTTTACAAAACCGCACACTCACCTCTGGTTTCTATATGTTATCGCCGGGCTATACATCTTGACTCCGCCACTACGGATCTTTACTCAATATGCCAGTCAAAAAATGGTTCTCTATGCGATAACGCTATTTATCGCATTCGGTCTTTGCTTACCGACCCTCAACCACCTGCTGAGCGTATTCGCTCATTTTTCACTCTACAAAAACTTGGCTATCCATGGACTATCCAGTTTTGTCGGCTACTATCTCGCCGGTTTTTACCTTGCGCAATACGGAATTCCGGGAAGATACCGAAAAATCCTGTACACAGCCAGTGGACTTTTTTGGTTGGCAACGCTTTTCGCTTCGGACTATGTCAGCGACTTACAGAACACCCCAAATGAATATTTTTTCGGTAATTTTCGCCCGACGACTTTTTTAATTTCATCAAGCGTCTTTTGCCTAGCCCGAGAAAAATTCCAAAATCGCTTGACTGCCAATCGGCGGTTTCTAGAAATTTCACAAGCAATGCTCGGGGTCTATCTGATCCACCCTATATTCATTCGCGCATTTTACAAGATGAATTTTTCGCTTCTCGCCTGGAATCCGCTTCTTTCCGCCCCATTGGCCTGTTCCCTATTTTTCTCGCTTTCTCTCATTGTCGTTCTCTGCGCCCGACGAATTCCTCTGATAAAAAGGATTTTTTAGCGACAGCCGGCAAGACACAGACATTCCACATCGTCAAACAAGCTACAATCCTCTACAAGCCTAGAGGCTTCACGGCGAACGTTGCGGAGCCTTTAACCAAGAAAGCGTCCATCCGTCTTTCAAACAGAAAACGCCCGGAATTTCCGAACGTTTTCCAAATCGACTCTCAAGCAAACTTCACACAAATTAATTTATGCGAAATTATGCTGCTCCGTAATGTCTTCGTCCCGGTCGTTGAACATGTAGAACTGGCTCGGGAACATCTTGTCGTCTTCGACCAGTTCGAGCTTCATCTCGTGCTTGTATTCCAGGTAATGGAACATCCGAGCCATATCCTTGCACAACAAATCGACCATCTCCGAACTGACGACCATCTTGACCTTTTTGATGCGTCCTTTCGCCCGGGCGCGCGACAGCCAGCGGTCGATTGCCGAAAGCGTCGTCTCCAGGCGGAACACATGTCCCGTGCCACGGCAGACCGGGCAAATCTCGGTCTTCTCCGTCATCAGGTTTGTGCGGACACGCTTGCGCGTCACTTCCATCAGCCCGAACTGGGATAGCGGCGACGGTGTAATCGGAGCCTTGTCCTTGCGAATCGCCTTGCGGAATTCCTGGTAGATAGCGTCGCGGTTTTCCTGAAGTTCCATGTCGATGAAATCGATGACGACAAGTCCGCCGATATCGCGTAAGCGGAGCTGCTTCGCGATTTCATAGCACGCATCCACGTTTGTTTCGAAGATGATCTTTTCCTGGTCTTTGCCGTGAACCTTCGGACCCGTATTCACGTCGATGGCGACAAGGGCTTCGGTCTGGTCAATGACCAGATTTCCGCCGTGAGGCAGCGGAACGGAACGCTGCAGGGAACGCGCATAGTCATCTTCGATTTTAAAGTATTCGAAAAGACTTTCCTTGGAACTCCAAAGCTTCACCTTGTTAATCTTGTCGGATGAAAGCTTCTGCAGCTCTTCGCGAATCGCAAAGTATTCGTCGCGGTCATCGACATAGACATAGTCCGTATTGTCGCTGAAATATTCGCGGATCGTCTGGCCGACAGAATCCGATTCCTTGTAAATGCAAGTCTCGGCGGGCTGGTGCGCAAAGTTGTACTTGGTCGCGTCCCACTTCGCTTCGAGTTCGCGCATCTGCTTGGAAATTTCCAGCTCGCTTTCGGAAAGTCCGTTCGTGCGGACGATGTAGCCGACATCCGGTCCTTTCAGGCGACGGACAACTTTCTTAAACTCGCGGCGTTTTTTCGGATCGCGTTCGCGCTTGGAAACCCCGACAAAGTTCGTTCCCGGCATACAGACGAGGAACCTGCCCGCAAAGCTCAGGTGCGTCGTCAAACGGGCACCCTTGGTGCTGATCGGTTCCTTGACCACCTGCACATGATTTCCTGACCTTCGTGCAAAATCTGATCGATCGAAAGTTCTTCCCCGACTGTATTTTCGTCATCCTTGTCTCCGTATTCGCGGGACAAAAGGATGTTCCGGTCTATGGCATCTTCCTGGTGGAGGAAGCCGGCTTTTTCAAGCCCAATGTCAATAAACGCGGCTTTCAGCGCAGGGAGCACTTTTTGTACGACGCCTTTATAGATATTGCCCAGGACCCGGTTGGACTCCGCACTCTCGACAACGAGTTCTGCGAGTTCTCCGCTTTCCATGACCGCAATTCTCTTTTCATAAGGTGTCATACTGATCAAAATGCCACGCTTCGAATTCTGAATAGCCATTCAAACTCCTAAATAAGACAAACTCTTCGAATCCCAGACGGGACCCGCTAAAAAGTTACGAATATAGAATTTCCCGTAAAGGCCCGAAAGCAGGGAAGCACAAAAGAAAATAAAAAAACGCTCCCTGTTCGGAAGCGTCCGTTTCATTTGTACGAAATTTCTAGTCGCGGAAGAGTACCTTGCGAGAACCTTTCACGACTTCGCCGACCATGTAGAACGGCTCGTTCTTCGCCTTGAGATGCGCTTCGACTTCGGCGAGGTTCGCGTCATCGACAAAGAGGAGCATTCCGATGCCCATGTTGAACGTCGAATACATTTCGTCCTTTTCGACCGTGCCCGCCTGCTGGATAAGCTTGAAAATCGCGGGAACCTGCCATGCGGAGCGGTCGATGACCACATCTACGTTTTCCGGAAGGATGCGCGGAATGTTTCCCTGGAAGCCCGAACCGGTGACGTGTACCATCCCGTCAATTTTTTTCGCATTCGTCAAATCGATGAGGCTCTTGTAGTAACTTCTGTGCGGAACGGTCAGCGCTTCGCCGATTGTCCCTTCGAGGCCTTCGACCTTGCTCTTCACCGTGTAGCCGGCGACGTCAAAGAGAGCCTTGCGAGCGAGCGAGTAGCCGTTCGTGTGGAGGCCCGTCGAAGGAAGCCCGAGAATCTTTGTCCCCGGATGGATGTGCGAACCGTCGATGATGTTTTCGCGTTCCACGACGCCGACGATTGTTCCCGAAATATCGTAATCGCCTTTCGCGTAGAAGCCCGGCATTTCCGCCGTTTCGCCGCCGATGAGAACCATGTCGTTTTCACGGCAAGCCTTCGCCATGCCCACGACGATGCTGTCCATCACGGACGGTTCAAGGCTTCCCATCGCCACGTAGTCGAGGAAAAACAGCGGACGCGCGCCCTGGACCAGAATATCGTTGCAGCAGTGGTTCACGATGTCCTGCCCCGGAAGCGTGTGCGTTCCCATTTCGATATCGACCTTGAGCTTTGTTCCGACGCCATCGACGGAGCTCACGAGAACAGGGTCCTTGAGGCCGAGATGCTTGAGCGTGAAAAGCCCACCGAAATTTCCGACATCGCCCAGGACGCCCTGGTTGAACGTGG
>JBNMGX010000126.1:0-6293 GCA_050872465.1 Hallerella sp. | reverse complement strand
TGGGTAACCTTCTTGTCCGCACCGAACTTCTTGGCTGCCGTAGCGGTATCGCCGCCACCGATGACGGTAATCGCGCCGGCTGCAGTCGCTTCGACGATCGCATCGGCCATCGCCTTGGTCGCCTTGGCAAACGCATCAAATTCGAACACGCCCGCAGGACCGTTCCAGACGATGGTCTTTGCGCCCTTGATCGCGTCGCAGAAAAGCTTTGTCGATTCCGGTCCCACATCGAGACCCATCCAGTCCGCCGGGATGCCTTCCTTGTCGGAGACAATCTTGTTCGCGGCATTCGCGTCGAACTTTTCCGCAGCGACGTAATCCACCGGAAGGATGATCTTCTTGCCGGCGGCTTTCGCCTTCGCCATCAGTTCGGGAACGATCTTCGCACCTTCCTCGTCAAAGAGGGACTTGCCGATTTCGATGCCATCGACTACCTTCTTGAACGTGAACGCCATGCCGCCGCCGATGATGATTTCGTCGGCCTTGTCTAGCAGGTTGTTGATGAGCTGGATCTTGTCCGCAACCTTCGAACCGCCGAGAATGGCGAGGAACGGACGCGGCGGATTGTTCAGCACCTTGTCGAACGCCTTGAGTTCCTTGTTCATCAGGAAGCCCGCTGCGCGGAGCGGCAGTTCGACGCCGACCATCGAGGAATGTGCACGGTGAGCGGTGCCGAAAGCGTCGTTCACATAGACGTCTGCGAGTTTGGAAAGGGACGCACGGAAAGCTTCGACCTTCGCCGGATCCGCCTTGATCTTCGTCTCGGTGCCGTCGGCATTCTTGACCTTGGCCTTGCCTTCCTCTTCGATGTGGAAACGGAGATTTTCGAGAAGGATGATGTCGCCCGGCTGAGCCTTGGCGCATTCCGCTTCGACTTCGGGACCGACGCAGTCCGAAAGGAACTTGACCGGCTTTTTGATGAGTTCTTCGAGCTTCTTCGCAACCGGAGCGAGAGAGAACTTCTTGTTCACGGAACCGTTCGGACGGCCGAGATGGCTCGCGAGAATGACTGCGGCGCCCTTGTCGAGCGCATACTGGATAGTCGGGAGAGCCGCTTCGATGCGCTTGGTGTTGGTGATTTCGCCCGTCACCTTGTCCTGCGGAACGTTGAAATCGACGCGGATGAAAACGCGCTTGCCTTTGAGATCGAGATCTTCAATGGAAAGTTTTGCCATCGTGATACCTTCTTTTGATGTGAAATTTTGCCCCTTTAATATAGCAAACTGCCCTGCTTCGGAGCCTCGCTTCTTGCGAAAAAAGTCCTTGATGTCTTCGGGAATGGCTATCGGACGTCCGCGTTTCAGATCGACCAAGACCCACGTCGTGACCGCAGAAAAGATTTCCTTGCCGTCTGACTTACGGATGAATTTCGAATGGCGGTTCGTCGCGATTTTCGAGTACTCGGGAACCCAGGTCGTTCCGACGATTTCGTCGCCGAGAAAGGCCTGCGCCTTGTATTCCACGTGCTGCGTACGAATCATCCAGCCGCAGCCGAGCTCGTCCATCCGTTTCGTTCCGCCGGTCACTTCGGAATGTTCCACCGCGATATCCTGGACCCATTCCACGCAGACGACGTTGTTCAGGTGGCGGTTACGGTCAATCATCGATTCTTCGACGCGAAACGTCTTTTCGTATTCCGCAAAATTCGTTTCCTGTTCCATGCTGGCGTGCATACTAATCTCCATTTTTTGAAAAGCGTGAAAGAAAGGCGTGCAAGCGTTCGTTTCTCGATTTTCCGAAGACGAATTCGGGAGAACCTTTTTCCACGATGATTCCGCCGTCCATGAAGATGACTTCTTTGGCGACATCCCGGGCGAACGCCATCTCGTGCGTGACGATGACCATCGTCATCTTTTCCTCCGCAAGCGACTTGATGACCTTGAGGATTTCGCCCGTGAGTTCCGGGTCTAGCGCACTGGTCGGTTCGTCAAAGAAAAGGACCTTCGGATTCATCGCAAGCGCCCGCGCTATCGAAACGCGCTGCTGTTGCCCGCCCGAAAGTTCGCACGGATAAGCTCTCGCCTTGGATTCAAGCCCCATCCGTTTAAGCAGGGACATGCCGAGTTCGCGGGACTCTTCGCGAGTGCGCCCGAGGACGCGGACCGGGGCGAGCGTGACGTTCTGCAGCACGGTCAGGTGCGGAAAAAGGTTGAAGTTCTGGAAGACGAGGCCCGTCGAAAGCCGGATTTCCCGAAGCGTTTTGTCCGGCGAATAGCGAAGCGGGTTTGAGTCCGGAATGACCAGATCCTTTCCGCAAACGCGGACCTCGCCGCCGTCTAGCGTTTCGAGCTGGGTGATGCAGCGGAGGAGCGTCGATTTGCCGGAACCCGAAGGCCCGATAACCGAAAGCACGTCGCCAGCGTTCATGTCGAACGAAATATCCTTGAGGACTGCAACATCGCCTTTCTTTCTATCGTGAAAGGTTTTCCTCAGGTGCTTGACTTCGAGAATCAACTTGTCCGACATAGGCTACCGATAATAATTCAGTTTGCGTTCCACGTAGCTGAAGAACACGGAGAGGAGAAGATTTGCCACGTAATAGAAAATGCCCGCGACGAATAGCGGGAAGATGCTCGCGTAGGCGGCCTGCTGTTTTTTGGCGAGCGCAAAGAGTTCCGTCACCGCGATGACCTGGGCGAGCGACGTATCCTTGACCAGCGTGATGACTTCGTTCGCGCTTGCCGGGACAACACGCTTCACGACCTGCGGCAGGATGATGCGGAAAAACGTCTGCGTCCGGGTGAGACCGAGCATTGCGGCAGCCTCGTACTGGCCCCGGCTGATGGATTCGATTCCCCCGCGGAAAATTTCGGCAAAGTAGGCGGCGTAGTTGATCGAAAAGGCGACGATGACCGCCGGAAAACGGTCAAAGGAAAGATTCGAACCGACCGTCTCCGACAGATAATACGAGCCGAAGTAAATCGCCACGATCTGCAAGAGAAGCGGAGTTCCGCGCATCACGGAGATGTAAAACGCTACCGGGTAGCGAACAATCCGGAAACGCGACATCTTGAGGACCGCGACGAGAAGCCCGAGCGGAATCGAAAACAAAAGCGTCAGCCCGAAAATGGCGAGGGTCGTCTTGAACCCTCCCCAGAGAATCGGGACTAGGTTTCCCAGGTCGGAAATCACTTGCCGAACCACTTGGCGGAAATTTCGGCAAACTTGCCGTCCGCCTTCATCGCAGCGAGCGTACTATCGACCGCATCGCGAAGCTTCTGATCCTTCTTGCGGAAGCCTACCGCATAGACTTCGTCGGAAAGCCCCTCTTCGAGAACGATGAAGCTCTTGCCGTTCGAAGCAATCCAGTAACGTGCGACGATTTCATCGAGAAATACCGCATCGACTCCCCCCTTGTCCAGGTCCATCAGGGCGGTCTGGTTGTCGTCAAACGGGAAAATCTGGGAGGCAGCCTAGCCCGCTGCGGAACCTTCCAAAAGTTTCTGGGCTGTCGAACCGTTTTGCACGGCGATTTTCTTGCCGGAGAGGGCTGCGAGCGAAGCGAGCGAAGAATCCTTGACCGTGAAAATCATGCGGTTCTCGAGATAGGGCGAACTGAGGTTCATCGCCGCGGCGCGGGCGCTGTCAACGCTCATCCCGTTCCAGATGCAGTCGATTTTCCCCGTGTTCAGTTCCTGCTCCTTGGCGTCCCAGGAAATCGGTTGCGTGCGGAGTTTCACCCCGAGACGCTTTGCCACTTCGGAAGCGAGATCGATATCGAACCCGACGATTTCATTGTCCTTGTTCCGAAATCCCATCGGCGGGAACGAATCATCGAGGCCGAGGACGAACTCGCCGGCGCTTTTCACTTTTTCAAGGGACTGGTCGCTTTCCTGTTTGGGCTTGTCGTCTCTTGAGCAGGCGACGGCAAAAATCAGGGTGAGAAAAAGCAGCGACAATTTTTTCATGGAACGACTCCGGTTGATGTTTTTCCGGTAAAAATTTAATTCTTTTTTTACAAAGAGGCGTTTCCGCCGTCCTGGCGCATCAGTATTTCCGAAACTTTCGAAACGAAAAAAGCGAAAGCGGGACAAACACGAGAATGACCGAGAGCAAGAAAACGGCAGGCATCCAGGACTTTGCAAAATAAGAATTCGCAAGAGCGACAAAAGCGAGCAGAAGCGGGAATACGAAGATGATGGATATTTGGTTCGCCGCGCGCGCCGTCTTTACGTTCAGCGAGACAAAAAGCGAAATTCCCGAAAAACAGAAACTAGCGAGAATCCCGGCAAGGACGGATTTCCACCAGAAGGAGAAAACGAAGACTCCCGAGGCGATCGCATAGGCGGTTTCCGCAAAAACCAAAAGAACAAAAGGGACGGGCAAAAGTGCGAGCAGTTTGCCGTAAAAAATTACGGACGGAGGCGCGGGCAAAAGCAAAAGGAGTTCCAGCGATCCTCGTTCCCGTTCACCGGCAAAGCTGTCGGAAGCGAGCGGGACTATCATCGTAGCAATCAGGAGCGCGCAGAAAAGCATCATCCGCGAAAGGACTTCGGGCGAGACTCCCCTAGGGAGAAGCAGCACCTGCGAAGCGACAAGAAGTACGGGCGGGAACAGAAAAGGCAAGAGGAATTTCGGTTCGCGCAAGATCTGGCGAATTTCGTGCCGTGCAACGTGAAAGACGAGTTTTTTCATACTTTCTCCGAAAATTTCCGGACCGATTCGCGATAGACCGATTCAAGTGACCGCCTCCTGGGTTTGACGGACAAGACCTTTGCCGATTGCGGAAAACCGATTTTCAAGGATTCGGGCGAAACATCCCTAGGAAGCTGCACGTTTACCGTAAATTCATTCGTGCGTAAGTCTTTGACGGAATCTTCGTGCAGAACTCTGCCCCGGTAGAGGATGGCGAACGATGTCGCTACCCGGTCCATCTCGGAAAGGATATGCGAACATACCACAAGCGTCCCGCCGCATTCCCGTTTCCAGTTTTCGAGTAGATCCCAGACGGATTCCCGTGCGCAAGGGTCGAGATTTGCGACCGGCTCGTCAAGGAGAAGCAGACCGGGCCGATGCAAAAGCGCCCGAGCGATCTGCACCTTTTGGCGCGTGCCATGGGAAAGCGCCCCCATTCGGGAAGAGAGGCTCGGGAGTTCCAGCCTCTTCGCCAATTCGGAAATCCGTCCAATGACATTTTTTGTCGCGTAAAATTCAGCGAAGAAACGGAGATACTCTTCAATCGAAAGCTTGGGATAGATGCCCGGGTTTTCAAGAAGAATGCCGCAGCGCGAAAGGTCCAGCGCATTTTTTCGGCGAAAATTTTCCGCTATCCGGAGTTCTCCGGAACCCATCGCAAGCCTTCCGCAAAGAATTCTGAGGAGCGTCGTCTTTCCCGCTCCGTTCGGGCCTAGAAGCGCAAAGGTCTCCCCCGTTTTCACCGAAAGATTTACATGGTCCAACGCCATCGCCGAAGCTCCGGGATAGGCGAAAGAAAGGTCGGTGAACTGAAAGAGGGTATCCATAAAAGCCAAGTTAGAAATTTCTATATTGGGTCGTATGTCAAATCCGATTTCACAAGAAGGTTTCGATAAGCTGATGGAGGAATGGAAGCGCCTTAAGTTTGTCGAACGCCCCGAAATGCAGCGCCAGGTCGGCGCTGCCGCAGCCGAAGGAGACCGTTCCGAGAACGCCGCCTATACTTACGGCAAGATGCGTCTGCGGGATATCGACCGAAGGCTCCGCGCTCTCGACAAAATCCTCGACCACGCCAAGGTCGTGAGCACCGAAGCACCCGCCGACGGTTCCATCCGCTTTGGCGCAACCGTCACGCTCCGGGATTCCAAAACGAAGAAAACGCGAATCTATACGCTCGTCGGCGTCGAGGAAATCGATCCGCTTCAAGGGCGCATCAGCATAAACTCTCCCGTGGGAACGGCTCTCATCGGGAAAAGGAAAGGCGATATCGTACCCATTTCCATTCCGCGCGGCATTGTGGAATATTCCGTCGTCGAGATTGCGTACAAATGAACTTTGTCGATTCGCACTGTCACATGGATTCGTTCGAAGAGCGGACGGGCATCGATTTTAAAAGCTGGTGGGAATCCGCAGACCCGAAGCCGGATGCGGTGATCCAGGTCGCCTGCGAAGAGCTGACTTTCGCCTACACGAAAAATCTTTCCGACGAGTTTCCCCAGGTTTATGCAGTTTACGGCGTGCATCCGATCAATGCGGACGACTATTCCGAAGCGACGGAGAAAGAACTTTTGAAACTCTGGAGCGAGCCGAAAACGGTCGGCATCGGGGAAATCGGATTCGATTACCATTACGAAGGCGCATCGCACGAAAGACAGCGG
>JBNMGX010000125.1:0-6302 GCA_050872465.1 Hallerella sp. | reverse complement strand
GAATAGGGCATAAAGATAACCAGGTTCGATGTTGAGTTTGGGGTGAAGTGTTATGTATGCAGGGCTAACGATACCATCTTGGTTTGCGATTTCAAGACCACCTTCAAAACTGCGGAGATGAATGATAAAATCGTTCTTTTGTACATGTTTGTAGTTAGAGAGACTGTTCTTATCATAGATGATTTCTCTGCCGGAGGCTTCCCTTAAAACGGTTCCTCTTCCTTGAATAATGGTAAGGACATCAGAATTTGGTTGATTTTTTTCATAGGTCTCTTTAAAGATGTCTTCGATTTTTTTCTTTTCCCATTTCTTATTTATCATCGGAGGGATCCTTGTTCATTTTAGTGAAATAGTCTGCGTTTCTTGGATAATATCAGTTTTGATTTCATCATCCATGCAACAGTCGATATTTGTGAAATTATTACTGTCATACTGGATATAAAACATATCGCTTTCGTCAACAGAGAATGGTTTTATGATGCTCATTGTTTCTCCTTATCATTTTCGTGACCTCTCGAAAATGATAGCATTCCTTATTTTTACTTGAACATCTTCCTTAGTGATTTTTGAAAATCTTGAATTTTCTTGTTCAACATTTCCTTTGCGATTACTTTGGCATCTTTTTGCGCTAAAGCTAGTAACGAATTGTAATCGTTACTTCTGCCGCAATTCGCACATTTGAATTGCTCGCCTCGTTTCGGTTCATAACTTTTGTAGGGAATGTCAAAATTTTTTGATTTGCAAAAGATGCATCGTAGTTGGATTTGTACTTTTTTTTCCATAAAGCCTCACAGTAAATTTGCTAAGGCACTACCGGCGGTACCTAAAATTGTATTGACGAGAGGATGTTCGATGAATTTTTTCAAATAATTCTTTGCGCAATTTTTTTCTTCATCTGACGTACTTGAATTTTCAATTTGCTCTATTAGAAATTTGAAAACATTCGAAATGTTTTGAACATTATTGTTGCCAACTTGGATATTAGCGTTATTACCGTTAACGATAATCGAGTTACTATTCGTATCGTCTCTCTTTGAAGCGAGCATGCAAGACAATGCTCTAGCTTGTCCATTTTCTGTCAATAGATAGTGTTTTTCTCTCGTAAAAATTTGTTCTTTCATTAGTTTGCGAGAAATGCATTTTTTGATAGCGATATGAACTTGTTCGAGGGTTAATTTTAACTCTTGGCATGTTGTAGTATCAAAAAAGAATATTGCGTTATTCAAAGAAGAGATGCCTTCTTTTTCAAGAAATTCTTGCATATACACAAGGATTTTGTCAATCCAAACTTCAGATTCGTTGTTTGTCATTATATGACTCCTGTGTTTTGACTTTGTTTATGTTTCTGAAAAGATTGATTTTATCTCTTTAATTATTTGTCTCACTTGCAGGAAAACCGCTAGATGATTTTACTTGTTTATCTTGCGTTTTAGCGCGTCGTTCTAATTTTTTAATATCTTCCGATGGAGGTAAATTCTCGGGTTTTATTCCACGATTTACAAGGAGTTCTCTAATCCCGATATTATTTTGAACATGTTCCTGTGTAATTGCTGTTTCTCCGAATAGATTTTTTGATTCTACGTTAACGTTGGTCATTTCTGTGGCGAGGTTTTTTGCTGCAATCGTTAACGTTGGTAAAAAATCTGCCAACGGTCTATTTTCACTAACTCCATATTTCGCTTTCATTACTTTGGTTGAGTTTCCGCCAAATAATGCTTGATCTCCTTGTGAACGAATTCTAGCAAAGCCAGAATCATCAACGCCGCGTTCGTAAATATTTTGCGATAGTCTTTTTTCGGATTCTTTTAGGCGATTTCGAACCAAAGTTCTTTCAATGTAGTTGACACGTTCTTCAATTAGTTCTTGTTTTCTTGTTTGAATGGCGAAGTATCCTTGAGCGAAAGCGATTTCTTCTTTTGATGGATCGCCATTCATTGCAATTAAATAGCACGCATAGCGTGTTAACATAAAGTCTTTAACTTCTCTTTTTGCTCCACTTCCAAGCGCAACCATTTTCGTGACCTCACGAAAATGGTTTTCCAGTTCACCCCCTGCTGTTTTACATCCGTTTTTTGCACGTTCTATCGCTTTTTCAAAATTTTCCCATCGTTCGTATCCCAGTAATTTCATCAAATCACGAGCATACCAATATTCGACTTCGGTATTTTCGTAATGTTGCAAGGATCTATCGAAAGAGTCCTTTATGATTTTGATTTGCTTTTTTTCCATGTTTCCTCCTTATTGTTCCTGTTTAACCCAGCATCCCCTTTTGGACGCCCCTTTCCAAATATAGCCCAGTTTTTTCAGGTCGCGCTTCACGGTGTCGCGGCTAACCTCTAACTGCTTTGCCATTTCGGCGATAGCGATGGATTGGTTCTCTAAAATCAGCTTGGCGATGCTTTCTGTTCTTTTTTGAGGTGCATTTTGAGGTGCATTTTGAGGTGCATTTTGAGGCGCATTTTGAGGCGCATTTTGGCCGATGCTCGAAGAGACGGATTTCCCGTTCAGCTTTTTTAGGGGAAAGGTGACCACGGTGAATCCGGTTTGCTCGCTCCAGTAGGGTTCTTTTGCGCCTTCTGCCTTGCAAGCGTCCATAATCCGCTGAACGCCGGAACCCCAGCTTTCAAGAAACATCGTCCTGTAAAGTACTTCGGCGAGCGTCTTGTTTCGCGGATACGACTTGTGCAAACGCTTTATGTTTTGGGGCGTCAGTTGCCGAGGCAAAAGTCCCGGGCTTTCGATTTCTATGCGGTCGTCGTATATGGCGATGCCGATGGAACATTGGTACATGCCGTAATCCCGATGGCACAGGGCGTTGATAAGCGCTTCGCGCAAAGCCGCGACAGGGATGTCTAGGTGCTCTTCCCTTAAAACTCCCGTGATTTCGCCGCTTAGGGAAAGGTGTTTAAAAAAGAATGCCATGCCGGCGTCCAGAAGTTCAAAAAAATTTCCCGATACTTGCTGGTTATCTACAAAGTGAAGCTTGTCGCGCCCTCGGAATCGAGCCATGCGAATTACATATTCGCCCATTGTCTTCTTGGAAAAAAGAAAGGCTCCCGCATTTCTTACGCAGGATTTTTCCAGCAAACCCCATTTCCTTAAAATTTGTTCGGTCGTTTCATAGAGAGATGTCTCGGGGATTCGGCCCCCTTCTACGCCCATTCTGACTGCGCCCCGGATTCGATTGACGTCGAGATCCTTGATGCGGATATCTTTCGCTTTTTGCATTTCCCAGGAATGCTCATGCGGAAGGTTCAAGAGGATTCTTTCGTCGAACAGGTGTCTCGGCATCGCTTTCGTTACGCTTTCCAGTCGGTAATACGGTTTTCCGTGGAATGTGTAGGGCTTCTGTCCGTAAATCCACGGATCGAATTTTATGAGGATTATCTGGAAGCCAGGCTTGTCGGGAATATCGATATATTCGATGACGGGGGAAACAGCCGGTTCGATTCCAGTCAAGGCCTGTGCAATATCGCGGCGCGTAGCTTCCGAGATGATTTGCCCTAAAATTTTTAACGATGACGTTACGCCAAAAATAAGGAATCCGCCTTCGGAATTCAGAAATGCGCATGCCGAACGCATGCCTTCCCGAAGTTCTCCGGTAGATTTCTTAAGCTCGACATTTCTTGTTTCGTCTTTGGAAATCAGGAATTCAAGTTCTTCGTATTTCATGGCGCAACCTTTTCCGTATCGCAGGTGATTGTTTACAGTCCCAGTTCTCTCATGTATTTCTCCATCTGCTTTTGGACTTTTGCAAGTTCCGTTTCGATATTCTTGATGTTGTCCTGCACCTCGCCGATGTCAATAAGCTCTTCCTCTTCGAACGTATCGACATAGCGCGGGATGTTCAGGTTGTAGTCGTTTCTTTTGATTTCGTCGAGGGTTGCGACATGGCTGTATTTTTCTTCACCGGCAAATGCGGGATTTAGGCGGTATTTGGCATAGGTGTCGAGAATATGCTGGACATCTTCATCCCGCAGGATGTTTTGGTTCTTGCCTTTTTCAAAATTGCCCTCGCCGCTCGCATCGATGAATAGAACTCGGTCGCTTGCTCCGCGGTTTTTGCGAAAAACCAGGATGCAGGCGGGAATTCCCGCTCCGTAAAAAAGGTTTGCCGGAAGCCCGATGACCGCATCGAGGAAGTTGAACTTTTCGATGATTGTCTGCCGGATTTTTCCTTCGCTTGCCCCGCGAAACAGGACACCGTGGGGAAGAACGATTCCCATGCGTCCGGTTGCATCGTCCAGGCTGTGCAAAAAGTGCATGACGAATGCGTAGTCGCCTTTGGATGTCGGGGGAATGCCCCAGTCGAAGCGTCGAAACGGGTCGAGTTCCGGAGTCATCTTCGCTTTCTTGTCGCCTTCGGCGGTTTGGTGGATAAAGCCACTGTCCCACTTGTCGAGCGAGAACGGCGGGTTCGCAACGATGCACTGGAATTTCATCAGCCTGTCGTTTTCAATATTGCCCGGATTGGCCAGCGTGTCGCCTTGCCAGATGACCGCATCATCTACGCCGTGCAGGAACATATTCATCCGGCAGAGCGCCCACGTCTGCATGTTCTGTTCCTGCCCGTAAATGCGGACCTTGCGGTTGCCGATTTGCCCGAACGCCTTGAGCAGGAGGCCTCCGCTGCCACAGGTACCGTCGTAAATGCGGTCGTTTTCCTTTGGGGCTACGAGGCGCGCGACAAGTTCGGAAACCTTGCTCGGCGTGTAAAATTCTCCGCCCTTCTTTCCGGCATCGGAGGCGAAGTTCGCTATCATGTATTCGTATGCGTCACCGATGATGTCTGCGGAATCCAGCTTCGAGGGACTCAAATCCAAATCCTTGAAATCTTCCAGGAGATTTTTCAGAATGGCATTCTTATCTTTCGGTTCGCCGAAATCGACCGTGGAGTTGAAGTCGATAGCCCGAAATACGTTGTGGAGCTTTGCGCTGTTGTTGTTTTCGATTGCCGCTAAGGCTACGTTAATCTTTTGACCGATTTCCGCATGGTTCCGGTTGGCGTATAGGTAGGCGAATGTCGAAGTCTCGTCCATGACAAAACGCTCGCGGCTCATCGCCCGGGTGACGCGCTGTCTATCGCCTTTATATTGCTCTTCGTATTTCTTGCGGGTTTCCGCGTACACGTCGCTTAGGTATTTAACGAATAGCATGGAAAGAATGTAGTCCTTGTAACGGGAACTGTCGATTTTGCCACGGAAGCTGTCGCATGCGTTCCATAATACTCTTTCTATGTCTTGTTTGGTTGTCATGCAGGGAATCCTTTTTGTTTAAAAATTCATAAAAGCGCGGGCCATGAGCGCCTGGTTTAGTTTCGCCTTTTCCGATGTGAGCCTTGTCAAGAGCTCTTGCTCCTTTTCTGCCAGTTTAAACAATTTTCCGAATGAATTTTGCCGTTCTTCGGAAAGGCGTTTAATCGGTAAATCGGCGAAGAGACCTGAATTGATTGTGCCAAATTGTGTCGTGCCGCTGACGTTTCGGTAGATTTGCTGCATAACTCTTTTTTGTCTCAGCTGCCAGAGTACAAAATAAGGGTTGATCGATGGTTTCGTCAGCCTGATGATGGCAAAGTGGGATGGTACGAGCAGATTTGTAGATTCTTGTTCGACGATTGCCGAGGAATACGGGGCGCTAAGACGAATCAGAATGTCGTTTTGTTTTGTGATAAAGTCTTCGTTTAGCTTTTCGTTCGCATAGAATGATTCGGCGGAGGAAATGTCCAGTTTGCCGTCGTTCCGGATGCAGTGTAAGTTTAGCAACTTATATTTATAGACGTTTTGGCTGTCGAAAGTTGCCCTTTTGCGCGAAGTTACAACGCCTGTCCGGATAGAGGCGATGTCTTTTAGCGAAGTTTCTGACGCAGAATCAAGAGGCATTCTTTTGAAATATATTTCCTGTCTTGTCGATTGTCAAGTTTTTTTTGTCTTGGTTGTTTTGTGATTGTATGGTAGGATGTCGCTTTGGCTGAAAAAAATGCGCCGCATTTGCGGCGCATTAAAATTTGGATAAAATTTTGGGCGAAGACCCGCGCTAACCTTCTACGTGGTGCGACTTTTCGAGGTCGCGGGCGTTGATGATCAGCATCTGCAGGCGGTTTTCGATGTTCGCGAAACTCGTGTCCGGGTCGTAGTCGAGGGAGAGAACCTGGATGTGCGGGTATCTCGCCTTGACCGCCTTGGTGAGGCCTCGGCCCGAGATGTGGTTTGCGAGGCACGCAAACGGCTGCACGATGATGAAGCTGTTGATGCCGTGCGGCGCGTTGTAGAGAATTTCGCCCGGAATCAGCCAGCCTTCGCCCG
>JBNMGX010000124.1:0-6310 GCA_050872465.1 Hallerella sp. | reverse complement strand
GTCGTAAACGCTTCGGGAAAGCTCAATGTCATCAACGTTCTCCCCGTCGAAGATTACCTGAAAGGCGTCGTCCCGCATGAAATCGGCAAACTGGATTCGAGCATGTTCGAAGCGCTCAAGGTCCAAGCGGTCGCCGCGCGCACATACGCCTATCGTCATTACAACTCGAGAATCGCCCAAGGCTTTGACGTCTATGCGACAGTCCAGGATCAGGTCTATAACGGCTGTTCGGGAGAATCTCCTCTGACCAATGCGGCGATTGACTCCACTAGGAATCTCGTCCTGACCTACAACGAAAATCTCGTCGAAGCCTATTACCACTCCACATGCGGCGGCTACACGGAAGGCGTTGAAACCTGGGGACTTTCCCCGGTCCCCTATCTGCAAAGCCAAAACGACATGAAGACCGCGGACAGCGCCTGGTGCACAGGCCCGCACTCCTCCTGGAAAAAAGTCTATAGCGAAAAAGAACTCGTGGCGATGTTCAAGCGAAACTTCAAGGAAGCTCGCGCCGAAGGGAAGTCGAATTTCGGCGGCATCCAACAAATTGAAATCAAATCGACATTTCCGGGCGGACGCATCGCAGAACTCGAAGTCCTGACAGACAAGGGAATCTTTACGGTTCGGGGAGACCGGACTCGCTGGCTTTTTAAGGAAGGCTCCAAAATTCTCTCTTCATCCAAGTTTAAAATCGAAAAGAACGGCAAGGTCTGGATTCTTGACGGATCGGGTTTCGGGCACGGAATCGGAATGTGCCAAATGGGAACCCGGGAACGTGCAAAGGCAGGGCAAACCTTTGACGCAATTCTCAAGGCTTACTATCCGGGAACAGTCCTAGAATGCATCCAGAGCGAAGAGTAGCGATTCTCAGCGAAGGCTGTGCGGCTAATTTCGGAGATGGCGAAGAAATCGGCGAAAAATTCGCCCAGAAAGGTTTTCACGTATCCTTTGAATTTCCATCCGAAACTCCCGATGCGATAGTCCTCAACGCCTGCACCGTCAAGGGCATTTCTGGCGCAGTCAAGCTCGCAAGAAGAATCCGGGCGACCTTTCAAAAAGTTCCGGTCTGGGTGACAGGCTGTGCGACAGAGGATTTAAGGCGCAAGTTGGAACGTCTCTACCCGGATTTTACTTTCGGCCCCAAAGACGCCCACAAAAACGAAGAAGCCTTTTTGCAGTTTACACACAAACTAAACATTTCCGCATCAGAACAAACGGCATTCGCCCAGGACATTTCCTGTCATCGGGGAATCGGCATCGTCAATATCGAAGAAGGATGCCTCGACAGCTGCCATTACTGCTCTACGCATCTTGTCAAAGGAATTTTAAAAAGCGCTTCGCCGGAATCCATTGTCCGCCGCGTACAAAGAAAAGTCGAACAGGGCAACCGGGAAATTTTTCTGACTGGGCAAGATACCAGTTGTTACGGTTTTGACATCCATACGAACCTGGCGGAACTTTTGCAGCGCATCATCGTAAAAGTTCCCGGCGATTACAAACTTCGCGTCGGAATGGGAAACCCGCGCCACGTCTTTCGCTACCTGGAAGCTCTCGTCGAAACGTTCACCGACGAACATCTCTACAAGTTCATCCACATTCCCGTGCAAAGCGGTAGCGACAAAATTCTCCGGGCGATGAACCGCAGACACAGCAGTTCGGATTTCTTTAAAATCGCCGAAGCCTTTCTGGCATATTTTCCCGAGCTGAATCTCGGAACGGACATCATTGTCGCTTACCCCGGAGAAACACGCGAAGATTTTGAAGCGAGCCTTGAACTAGTCCGAAAAGTCCGACCTTCGATCTGCAATATCACGCGGTTCGTTCCGCGGGAAGGAACTCCGGCAGCGAAACTGCCTTACTCGATTTCCAAAGAGGAACGCTACGCCCGCTCGGCGGAAATGTCCCGGCTTTTTCAATCGATTGCGCTCGACAGCAACCGGAAATTCATCGGGAAAAAACTAAACGTCATCGTCGAAAAAAAAGGCTCCCGTCCGGGAACGACAATCGCCCGGGATGATTTCTACCGGCCAGTCGCACTCCGCGGGGAATGCGCATTCGGGACCAGACTTTGCGTACAAATTAAAGAGGCGGAAACGTTTGCCCTTGTCGGCGAACCCATTTGATCATTTGCCGTTATAGCGTTCCATGCACTTGGCGATTCCCAGCCTAAAGTAGCATTCGACCAAAGCAGGAACCTTGTCAAGCGCGAGATCGAACTTTTCCCGGTCTTCGCCCGAAAATTTTGCGAGCACCCAGTTCGCCAAGTCCCATTTTAAAGGGCACTTGCCAACCCCGAAACGCACCCGCGGAAATTTGTCCCCGATATGCTCGATAATGTTTCGAAGCCCGTTCTGTCCACCATGGCTGCCGTTTGCCCGAATGCGAATCCGTCCGACATCCAAGTTGATGTCGTCTGAAAAGACAAGCAGATGTTCCGGCGAAACCTTGTACCAGGTCATGAGCGCTTGCACCGCTTCCCCGGAAAGATTCATATAGGTCTGCGGCTTTGCGAGCAGAACCTCTTCCCCGGCGACGGAAATTTTTTGTGTCAGCGCTTTGTGTTCGGATTTCCAAGGCTTTGAAACGTCCGCCAACTTTTGAACCGCCATGAATCCGGCATTGTGGTGCGTATTTTCATACTGGCTACCCGGATTTCCCAAACCGACAATCAGATACATAACCCCTCCGCGGTCAATGCGTTTCGCTCTCGGACATTTCCATGTCCCGGAAAAACTTTAGGCTGTCAAACTTATCTTTTAACAGATTAATCGTCCCGCCAATCATGTAAAGCGATCCAGTGACAAGAACAGGAGAATCTCCCGCGGCACATCGAACAGACTCTAAAAAATCTTCGGACAGCGGAGCCGAAATTCCCACTTGGCAACCCAAGGATTTCAACTCTGCGGCAACATCCTCGATTTCGCGGAAGCGTTCATAGGATGTCCGCGTCACATGCCAAACGGAAACATGCGGTTTTAAAAGCCGAATCATTTCTTCAAGCGCCTTATCCTTCAAGGCTCCGAATACACAGGGAAATTTTTTCTGCGGATAATACAGCTCTAGCGCTTCGGCGAGCCGCTTGGCGGCATGGGGATTATGCGCGCCATCCAAGAGCCAGCAGAATTTTCCGTTCGCATCGACAAGCTTCTGCATTCTCCCGACCCAGAGAGATTTTTCCAAAGCAAGCCTTGCCGTATTTTCGTCAAACCGGTCTTTTAAAAAAGCCTTTGCCGCGGCAAGCGAAAGCGAAGCGTTTTCGATATAGTGGTGACCGGGATTCGGAACATTTAAATCTTCAATTGTCTCGGGACAAATCAACGTCGCCGGGATTTTTTGCATAAACTCTTTTGCTAACCGGATAAGAGCCTCTCCGATTTGCCCGACAAAAACCGTCGAACCCGGAGCGAGGATTCCCAGCTTTTCCCGTAAGATGTCTTCTTCCGTCCCCCCGAGAAGTTCCGTATGTTCAAGCCCGATACTCGTCAAGATGCCCCACTTTCCGCAAGCGGTCCGCGTCGAATCCAGCCTGCCGCCGAGTCCCGCTTCGATGACCGCGCAACCGACACGCCTTTCGGCAAAGAACAGGAAACAGGCCAGCGTGAGCGCTTCAAAAAACGAGACGCGAATGTTCCATTTTTCGGAAACTTCCCGGACATTTTGCATCAGGCGATCGAAATCCTCCTCGGAAACGGGAACCCCATCAATACGGATCCGTTCCCGCACATTCACCAGGTGCGGACTTGTGTAAAGCCCCGCGGAAATGCCGTGCGCAGATAGAACATTCGAAAGATAAAACGCCGTGGAACCCTTTCCGTCCGTACCGACAACATGAATTGTTTGAAAACTTTTTTCCGGATGTCCAAAGGCATCCAGCAACTTCTCCATATTCTTCAGGTCGCCCGTCATTCCCAAAGGCGCCAGGGAACGGAGATATTCAATGCCGAAGTTTTTCATCGCCTAAAATTTAGCTAACATTAAGGAAAACAAGCGAGTTTCTATGAGTGAAGAAGCACTGGAAAAAGCCTGGAGCGATCATTCGCGCCTCTGGAAGCACAACCTCTGGGTTTACCCGGTCATCAGCCGCCGGGCAAAAGGCCTATCGATAGGCATCAACCTCAATCTCGACAAGCATTGCAATTTTAGCTGCGCCTACTGCCAGGTCGATCGGACTGTTCCCGGGCCGAAAGAAAAAATCGACATTCCCCGAATCGAAGGGGAAATCGAAAACATCATCGACGCTTACGAAAAAAACGGACTCGCCGACTTCTCTTCTTTCCAAAATGTCGAAGAAGAAAAGCGGGAAATCAAGGACATCTGCCTTTCGGGAGACGGCGAAAGTACGATGGCTCCGGAATTTCCGGAGGTTTGCCGGCTGATGCGCCAAATGCAGGACAAATACAGCCGCTATCCCTTGCAGCTCACGCTCATCACCAACTCGACACTTCTCGACAGGCCAAATGTCCAAAAGGGGCTCGCCCTTCTCACCGAAAAAAAAGGCGAAATCTGGACAAAGCTCGACGCCGGCAGCGAATCCTGGTATCAAAAAATCAGCCGTTCCCGCGTCCCTTTGGAAAAGATTCAGGAAAATATCGAAGCGACCGTCAAGAAATTTCCGATTCGAGTCCAGACGATGCTCTGCAAAATCGGCCCCGAATTTCCCGACGAAAACGAAATTCGTTTATACGTAAACCGATTGAAGCGAATCCATCTTTCCTGCCCGCAGAATCTGCTCGGCATCCAGCTCTACGGCGTTGTCCGCCATACCGCCCTTCCCGATGTCCACCCAATCGAAAGCTCATTCTTTGCGGAAGTCGCCCAAAAAATCCGTTCAGAAATTCCCGTAAAAATCGAAATTTACTAACTAAAGGATGTCCCGATTTTGCAGCACGCCGTGCGAAAGCGTCAAGCGGCGAAACGGGCTGTTCAAATAAAAATCCGGATTGTGCGTCGCCATGAGAACAGTCGTTCCCCGCGCATTGATTTCCTTGAAAATATCAAAAACTTCCCGGGCATTTTCCGGGTCCAAATTTCCCGTCGGCTCGTCGGCGAGAATCAGATACGGATTGTGCACCATCGCCCGGGCAATGGCCACGCGCTGCTGTTCACCGCCCGAAAGCGTATAAGGCATGGAAAGCCTCTTCTGAGAAATTCCCACCAGGGAAAGCGCATCGAAAACCTTTGCGTTCAGCTGTTTCGGAGGCGTCCCCGTAATCCGCAAGGCCAGGGCGACATTTTCAAAGACGTTTCTATCCGGCAAAAGTTTAAAATCCTGGAAGACAATCCCGATGCGACGTCGAAGTTCCTGTACATCCGCCTCTGTCGCCGTCTTGGAATCGAAGACGGTATCTTTCGAAAACTGCACCATGACTTCGCCACCGTGAAACGCATCCGGTCGCTCGTCCATGTAAATCAGCTTGAGAAGCGTCGATTTTCCGGCCCCGCTGTGCCCCGTCAGAAAGACAAATTCTCCCTGCCCGATGCGAAGCGTTACGTCGGAAAGCGCTTTCCAGCTGTCTTCATAGGTTTTCGTCACATGCAAAAACTGGATCATGCAAATCAATCCTTCATGCGGATTTCGATATGCACTTCGTCACGCCACTTCTTGACAAATTCCCGGAGCTTCTTGTCTTCCATGTAGTTGATGGCGAACATTTCGATTTTCATGTAGTCGTCTTCGAGCGTATAGTCCCGAACCTGCTTCAAGTCTTCCAAGCGGAGCAGATGGTATTCATTCTCCGCCAGGAACGGTTCCGAAACTTCGCCCACGGAAAGGTTTGAAAGCACCGGCAAAAACAGCGTATCGACATCCGTTTTTTCCAGCCAGCCGAGATTTCCCCCATTGAAATTGGACTCCTTATCGACGCTAAACTTTTTTGCGGCGTCGGCAAAAAGCGAGTCCGAAGTCAGGACGGTCCGCAGCGAATCCGCAAATTTCAGGACGCGGTTCGAATCCGCAGCCGTCGGAACGGTCTGCAAAAGAATCATCGCTGTGCGGACGCCATCTTCCTTTCGCCCGATGACCCGGATAATCGTCCAGCCGCGTTCGGTCTTCACCGGGTTCGGCGTGTATTCCCCATTGCCAACGGTCTTGATGGATCGCTCATAAACAGGATCCAGAAGCCCTTTCTGGAAATACCCGATGTCGCCACCCTTGCTCGCCGTCGAATCCTGGGAGTGGTTCTTGGCGAGAACTTCCCACATCATGCCGTGGTCCAGGGAATCGATCAGCCGTTCCGCTTCGCGACGCACCGAATCCACGACAAGCGAATCGGGTTCGATTTTCAAGGCGATATGGGAAAGGCGCATACAG